>BPTM01000106.1 GCA_023705945.1 Candidatus Heimdallarchaeota archaeon | reverse complement strand
CTATATAGCGCACTTATACGTAGTTCATACGGAGATGTGCTTGTACCTATACTTATAGTGCCAGTCGATTGATACGTTGCAAAGAAAGGATTACATTCTACAAACGTTACTGAGGCTGTATCTAAGATGAAGTAAACCGAGAATCCTATAGCTATAGCAAAAC
Organism: Candidatus Heimdallarchaeota archaeon; assembly: GCA_023705945.1. GTDB lineage: Archaea > Asgardarchaeota > Heimdallarchaeia > Heimdallarchaeales > Heimdallarchaeaceae > UBA460. The sequence goes on along the minus strand of BPTM01000106.1, from coordinate 5,576 downwards.
CTAGCCAATAGTCAGGGAATTTCCATTTTACAATCCTTGTGCAAAGGAAGTATCCTAAAGGTGGTAGAAATGTTATGACCACAAAACCTATTCGTGTTATGAATCCAACGCTCACACCTATACATACGAGAAACTCCGATAGCTGATATAGTTGTAATAATACTAAGAATGCTACTATCTCCCAAAAATGTGGGTGGTCTCTGTTAAAGATAATAACTACTATTAGTATTGCAAGTTCTATTCCGAAGAATATCAATGAGACTAAACCATTCATTACCATTGCAATGTTATCAAAACACATGCAGATATAAAGATTTCTAGTACAATATAGGCTAAATCTCTCATGGTTTCAGCCAATCCTTTATATATTACACACTCTTCATCTATTCTTTGTGGTTGAAGGTTAATTGATTAAAAAATTCCCTATTTTCTTAATGTCTGGTCGAGACAAAAACATTAAAAGAGAGATTATGCATGTTTTAGATCCAGAAGATAAACATAAAGGAAAGTGCCTCTTGCCTTTTCTAGGGAAACCTGTTGCACAATGGGTTGTAGATGAGTTGATACAATCAAAACATGTGGAAGGAATATATAGTTTAGGTATATCGAAAGAAGATTTGGATTTTGGTGAAGCAGTTGAATATATACCTGTGGATTTTTTTGCAGACTTAAGTGAAAAATATGTTGCAGGATATGAATATCTGAAAGCTAGAGGAAAGTCATTTGATGAATATGCTATCTGTATGGCAGATACACCAGCAATTACTGTTGAAAAAATAGATGAGTTCCTTGAAGCTGTAATGGAGATGGAAGGATATGATTTCATTCTTTCTTTGGTTCCTTATGAACTATGTCAAAGGGAATTTCCTGAGGCAGGAAGAGTTACTGGAGATTTTACTGACTGTCAGATTTTCCCAGGTGAAATGTTTACTCTGAGTAAAAGAGCAATTCTTGAAGGCAAACAGATTATTGCGGATATAAGTAGAATAAGAAGGAAGAGAAGTTTCTGGGCTGTAGCTTGGTATGTCTTTAGACGTCCCGCTACATGGACGAAGCTCCTCAAAATAGTGCTTAGGAGAGCTAAACTGAAAGATGCTGTAATTGTCTTAGAAAGAGCTTTCAAAATGAAAATGGGTACAGTTCTTATTGAAGACCTTGGCTTTGGTCTAGATATGGATGTTTCCCAAAACTATCAACAATTAGAAAACTATATGAAGAAAACAAAACTAGCCAAAACACACGGATTCTAAAACGCAGATGAGAGGCCTCTAATTACGGATTTTGTCATTCTATTTTTCTTTAACAAAAACTATATAATGGTGAAATTAATTATACTCTACTACAATGAATAGAAAAGTCAAATCATTTACAATTTTATTATTGGGGTTACTGGTCGCATCTATTTACTTTTCAGCTCTAACCCAAGGAGCTGTTATATCTGACCAGTTAATAGTTACTGAAGGTAGTTATGTGAAAGGCAAGTTCCTTTATACAAATTCAACTCACAACGACGTTTTGATGGCGTATATTACACTTTCAGTAGACGATATATGGAACGACTCATACTCTCTTCTCAATGTTGTCAATTTCAAGGTTCTATACGAATTTCAAGAAGATGGAGAAAATCCTCTAGGAGCCGATGACATGAATATTTTGGAGATGACATCTGCTGTTTTTGAACATAACAGAACAACTATCCTACCAGCAGCAACAATGTTACTGAGGAACACTACCTGGACAGCTTCAGCAGATGTTCTCTATCTAGGATATACTGATGCTATGATGGATTTCAACGAAGCTAATCTTACTGTTAATGGCGTATCTTACATTTGGAGTGATATGGATGGTTCTGAAGACAATTACATGGATTATGTTGGGATAATATTCTTGTTCGCATTAGTAAATGCAGGTTTACTCCCATATTTTGCATATACTCCTTACGCAGTTAATCCTCATGCTAATGTAGCAGACACAGTTAATTTTAAGCCATCAAATGGTGCAGTGGATGAATTTGAACCAATTACTACTACCCAAGGAGATGTATATGACGCAATGAATGTAGAATATGTTAATGCAGCCACCTTTGGTTTAGATGATGTTGGTGAAGTTGATACTCACTATGAAATAAAAACTGGTTTACTAATCAGATCAATAGAAAAAGATACTGCTGCAAGTACACAAATGGAATTCCAACCGATTGAGGTAGTAATAAAAAGCTCTGGCTTCTTACCCTTCCCAATTGTTGGTGTAATAGTTTCTTTTGTAGCAATTGGATTAGTAGTTGTTCTATCTAGAAAAAGGAAATAACTCCTCTTTTTTTCATCTTTTTTTTATTTTTTATTCAAAATTTTTATTTTGCTTTTCAATTCATTGAGAGATAATACACCATCGGGAGTAAAATAACTAGTTATGAGTTCTGGAGGTGTTATATCGAATGCTGGGTTTAAAGCGTTAGAATTAGGATTTGCTATGAGCATTTCATCTTCATAACTAGTTACATATTTGACTTCTTTCTCATCTCTGTACTCGATTTTGAAATCTTCAATAGAAACTGATTCAAGATCTATCGTTGACCATGGAAATGATGAATAGAAAGGTACATCAAAATATTTAGCATTAACTGCTACTGATAATGTTCCTATTTTGTTTGAAATTGTTCCATCTTTCAAACATCTATCAGCTCCTAGGATAACTTTGTTAATTTTCCCCTTTGACATGAGAAAAGAAGCAGCAGAGTCAGGTATGATTTTATGATTAATTTCAGCTTGTTCTAACTCCCAAGCAGTTATTTTTGCACCTTGTAACCTAGGTCTTGTTTCATCTACATAAACTGTTATTTCTTTTCCATCTTCTTTAGCTTTGTAAAAAGGAGCTAAAGCTGTCCCAAAGTCAATTGTTGCTAATGGTCCTGCATTGCAATGAGTTAAAATTGAATCACCATCTTCAATATGATCTGAACTATTTTCTCCTATATTTTTACATTCTTCAACCATTTTATCAACTGAAATCTTGGCAACTTTCAGAGATTCATCAAAAGAATAGTCAGATTCAAATGCTATATCGTATATCTTTTTGGCAAAATTACTTAAATCAATAGCAGTTGGACGAGTGGAAAGGATATCATTGTAATTTCGTTCGAAAGACTCTTTTCTAGCTTGCTGGGAAACATTGTTTGCTTCTTTAACCGCTAAAACCATACCATATGCGGCTGTGGCTCCAATAGCAGGTGCTCCTCGAACAAACATCTCTTTTATTGCAGTACAAACTTCTTTTACTGTTGAAAGTTGAACAAAAGCTACTCTAAAAGGAATCAATCTTTGATCTATTAGTTGAACGCTCTCAGTTTCTTCTTTCCATTCAACTGAACGGATATTGTCTAGACCTAAACTCTTGATTTTCATTAGTCTAGTAAGAAAGTATAGATATTAAAATTTAATGTACTAATGATTTAAACCTTTGAATTTAGGAATGTTTTTTCTTATCTCATCTACCATAACTTTCGAATGAGTATTTTCATTGGTTTTTAGATCAATATATTGAGAGTTTTTTATTAGACCCTTTACCTTTTTTGTTACTTTTGCATCATGCATCTTATCACTCTCTGCAGCAATGAGTAAAACATGATTTTCAACTAAGGGAAATACTTTCCAATATCGTTTGTAAGCTAGATGAAGACCCATTTTCTTCCATTTGAAACCATCAGCTTCCTCTAAAGCTCTAATGTATTTTGCTGCTTGTTGTGGCGATCCTGATTTGAATCTGGTTAGCCAGAATCTTCCTAAAGGTTTTGTTATATTAAGAAAGAAGGAAGGAGTTATGGCAATGAAGGGTCTGTGGAATTCAGGATATTCAAATCTTGCAGGAGGGGCTACTAAAACAGGTAAATATGGATTATATAAATTATCTACTAGACCACAAACAATAGTTGTAGCACCTATACATGAACCGAACATGATTAATTTTTTCTCATCTATGTTTAGCTGCTCAATCACTTCGTGCAAATCAAGAGCCATACGAGGCATTCCAACTTCAGATTTTCTTGTGAGTCCACTAGAAGCTTTTTCCCTAGATTCAAAATATACTATCTCAAAATCTTTCATAGCTTCCATCAAGAATTTCTCCCACGCGGGGACAACTGTTGACCAACCTGGAACTACAAATAGAACATAATCATTTGCTTTACTTTTCTCAGGTTTACTTGTTAGCACTCTAATTGAGGTATTATCTGACATAACCAGATCTTGACTTTTTGCTAATTTTTCATATTCAGAGATTGAATAATTATCTAGAAGATCCTTGATTTCTTTCTTCATCTAACAATGGACAAAAAAAGTTACTTAAAAACCTTTCAAAAGGGAAAAAAGATAGAAATTGTATCAATTTCTGTTTTGGAAATATTTGTAATCAATCGCCAAAGTCGCAGCTAGACCGAATACAGGTTCCAAAGGAGGATAAACATCTACTTTGTATGTGTCTTTTATAGTTAGAATTCTCCTATCTAATGTAAATCCTACTTGATTATTCAGATTTCTAGCAGTAAATGAATATGCCATAAGATCTGATGCATGATATTCGTTTCCCATAAGTTCAACTGAAAACCTTATACCACAGAATCGTATAAGAGGGAATTTAACTAAACCTATAACATTTCCATTCTGTATAATCTTCCATTTGTTCTTAAAGAACAGGTTAGCTTTTATTGTAGCAACCTCTATCCCTTGCATATCCTCGATTACTATGGTTTTAAGAAAAGTGAAAAACTTTCGCTTAGCTTTTAGGACCTGTTGACCTGTTGCCATATCCTCGATGTCATATGTAGCAGTCAGGGCAAAGAACCTTTGTCGTACTTTGAATCCAAAAGGTTGATTTTGTTGTGCCATAAATATACGAATAGTAGTTTTGATTTAAATCTATTGAAAAAGGAAAAGGAATTTATCAGAACAAAGGGCTGTTCCATGAACCTTCGTTAGATAAGAAGAAAATTATATCATCAAATTCATTTACTAGAACAAGTCTTGAAAAAGTAATTGAATAAGAACTTAAGAGACCTCTGCTTTCATAATAACTGATTGATTGGTAGATGACAAAGATTGGTTCTCTGGAAGGATCAGAATCATCCAAGACAGAAGTAAGGTTACCTTCCACATCAGCTCGAGTGAAAGAAGGTAATTCGGATCCTTCAAGATTTGAATGTGCATTATAATCTAAAGATGTATTAAGATATGCAAAATAGTTTCCCGCGTATGTAGCACCAAAAAGATTTTCAATCCAATCAAGATAGATAGCTGATTCGTTTGAAGCTCCTAGAATTGTTCCATTGTAATCTAGAGTTATTCTTCTTGGCCTAAAGAGGTAAGAATCATATGCAGCTGAATTTTTGTTAAGTGATTTCGTAATCATTACTGTAATATTGATGAGAGAAAACGCTGGATCATCAACAATTAATCTTGTTCTGTTTAGTCCATCCCAAATTGAAGTGTTTAACCCTATATTTTCTACTTCATGTAGAAGACCTAATTGGAGTTCATTGTCTGTATTTCTGTAGATATCAACGGAAAAGAATACATTTGGAAAGA
>BPTM01000105.1 GCA_023705945.1 Candidatus Heimdallarchaeota archaeon | reverse complement strand
AAATCTACGACAAATTTGTAATCATCCAATTTAACCATACTAAGTTCATATTCTATTCTATGAGAATCAGTCATATTTACACACAAAGTGTTAATATAGTAGGTGTTTTTATGTTTTTGCACAAATCAAAATTAACCAGAGATCAATATATCATCAAGCACTTCTTCTAAATCTGGTCTATCTGGTGGGTCTTCCAAATCGTCCATCTCACTTTCTTTAATAGCATCGGTTAAATCAAGTTCTGCTCTTCCCCTTTTTCTCACAGAAGCAGGAACAACCATTGTTCCACTCAGATTTTCAATTTTAACTTTGATTTCCATAACCAAATCAACTAGCTTAGAAACTTGCTCATTATTGAAGCCGGCTACTTGGTTTAGATCAGTTCTTGCTTGATCTTCAAAACTTGGAACAGAAACACTTGTAGCTGAAGCTATGGTTTTTGCTTCAGGATCTATATTATTGTTGATAATTGCTGCTTCTATAGGGGGGGATATAGAGTCTGCTACTTTTGCAGCAATAGCTGTAGAGGGGAAAAGCTCAGTTAATTCTGTGATAACCTGTTCTTGATTAGTTTCATTTAATTGGAATATCTTCTGTTTAAGAACATCCCGTTCATCAATTAAATCTTCAAATTCATTCTCCAGAGCAGAATATTTATCCTTGACCAATTTATTTTCTTGATTAAGCAATTTAATGAGTTTGATTAATTTCGGAAGGCTTCTTGCTAGTTCTGTAGCATTGCTTTGCATTTCTTTATATCTTGCCACAGATACCATCTGAACACCTTTCTTTGTTTGTTCATCAAATTCCACTTCCAACAATTCTACTCTTCGTTTTAATTCTCTGTTCTGTATTAGTAATCTTTCCACAAGCAGTTTAACTTTTCTTAAAGCCTCAAGGAGAATTTTATTACGCACTTGTAACTCCTTAACATCTGCCTCTGTGTAGTCTTTCTTCCCTAAAATTAAGTCTACATCCTCTTCTTCATCCTCATAAGACTCTTGCATCTTTTTTCGGAGTTTATCTTCGGGATGTAGATTAGTTGGCATAGTTAATTCACAACAAGGTTAGAATAGCTATAACATTGAGCTTAAAAAAAATTTGCATATTTTCCAATACATTTCATCTAGTAGTTCAAAAGAATCTATAAGTATATTTTTCACTCCATTGGAAAGTTTCTTTTACCATGATAAAAACATGATTTTATGACCATTTCAGCTTATATTTTCTTTACGGTAGAGTTAGGTAAAACCTCTCACGTTGTCAAAGAGTTAAGGAAAATACCAGAAATCATACGTGTTGCCGTTGTTACTGGGGAATATGATATTATAGCAAGAATTACGACTAAGGATCTTGAAGAAAAATATCGCATCTCAACAGAAATAATTCACATGATAGATGGTATTATTGATACTCAAACAGCTGTAATAGAAAAAGAAGAAATTGATGGATGATTAGATTAAATTGCCAGAAACAAGATCAGTAAGCAAATTTAGAAGAAAGAGTACTTTCTATCTGCTTGGTTTGTCAAGCGGAATTCTAATGAGCATATTTGTTGTATTAGATGATATTATCAGTTTGGAATATCTAACTGATCCTTACATTCTGGGAGCTTTTCAAGCTGTTGTGGGATTTGTCATAACTGTTGTTATTATTCTACTACTACATTTACCTGTGAAGCGGAAAAGTGAAACTACGAGAGGATATAATTTAGGTTACTTCATCGATAAGAATTTCTCAAGATTTCGTTTTCCTAAAGGAAAAATTGGTCTATATACACTTCTCGCGGGGTTGTTTTCTTCAGGAACCACCATATTCTATTTTATTCTTCTGAATAGAAAAGGATCTTCGGTGATTATGCCCTTTGGTCAATTTGTATTAATCTATCTGTTAATTGGTGAGTTCATAACTGATAAAGAAAAACCTGCAATGGCGGAGATACAGTCAATAGCTATGATTGCTTTTGGTGTAATAATTGCATCACTAACAGGGGGTAGTAATGGAGCAGATAATACCGGGATTCTACTCGATATATTACTGGTTATTGGACCTTTTGCAATATTTGCATCGTTTTACATTTACTTCCAAAAGAAAGCTCTTACTACAAAGGATAATAATGGGAAAGTATTTGATTCCATCAATTTAAGATTATGGACCCTTCTAATCATGACTTTTGCACAGAGTATAGCTATTATACCATCGTTAATTAATGGTGGATATGGAGATTTTGTTGCAAACTGGGAAGCTGCGATGCTTCCAACAGTATTTTCTGTTGTTATCACATTTGTATCCATTGTCCTTTATTCAAGAGCCTTAACTATGGGAAAAATGTCAATTGTGAGAGCTTTACGTAGCATAAGTGTTGTCTTCACGTTTCCAGTTGTTCTAATTGCTGGTTTATGGGTACCTGAACTCCTTGGGAGTGGATTTAGAGACCCTCTAAGTATCACATTAAAAATTGTGGGTTCAATTCTAATTCTTATAGGTGTTATTGCTTTAGCATTATCTGAAACGAAGTGTATCCTTCTAGCGAAAGTTAAACAAGGAGTTGAAATCATTCCCAGTGAGCTAATAAAAATGAAAGGTGTAGAAAACTTTTCACACATAACAGGGATATACGACCTTCTCATTAATATTAAAATTAGAAATATCGGTAAAACGCTGAGTCTATTAGAAAAGTCAATAGCTAAGATTGAATGGATAGAAACAGTAACAACTCATCCTATCATTAAAGAATTTGTTTAAAAAAATTAGGAGAGAGGATTAGGAATTACTTCTAATCCTTCTTCTTCTTGATAGGACGTGATGAGAATTTCTTGTAAGGCGCTCGTTCTCCAGCTAGATACTCAGGATGAACATCTACATATTGCCACATCACAATAAACCCAATGATAAATAGTAATAACAGAGGCAAAAGAGCGATGGCATATCGGTTTGAAATACTTAATCCCCAACTTCCAGCTGCGCCAAAAATTGTTAAAAATAAAAGTGGGCTTAGTATTGCACTAACTCTACCTGCAATTTGCTTTATTCCCTGGTACTGTGTTACTTTATTTGGCGGTGCTATTTCAAATACAAACTGCCGACCTATAATCCACAAACCTCCAAATCCAAGACCTACAAAGAATGCTCCGCCGAACATAACCTGCCATGGAAGTATTCGTTGTCCATTAATCTCCAAAACAGTGAAGATCACTAGTGTAACAGCAATGAACCAGGAGATGATATTAATCAAGAAATTCTTCTTTGGTCCAAATTTATCTAGTAGAAGGCCTACAACAATTGCGCCTACCATTGATAGTAACCCACCCATTGCAATAACTAATAATGCTTCAGTAGGTGTTGCTCCTGCTCCATCTACAATAACCAATTGCATATAGAGTATCGCTGTATTTGCAGCATCAGTAACTAAGAACCAACCTAGAATGAATAACCAAGCATTTCTATATCGCTTTATCTCTTTCAATGTAGATTTTAGACTACTAAGCGATAACCTGAAATTTGTTTTGAAGCTATTTTTGTTTTCTCCTTCACGTTCTTTACTGAATAAGAACGGTATTGAGAATAGTATTATTGCTACAGCAGATATACCAAACAACCAGACTAAACCTCCAAAAGGATCGGCTACATACCAATTTCCAGTAAACAATAGGCTAGGTGCTAAATATTCACCCCATAAGCTCCATGCGAGCATGCCTAAACCTATTGCTACAAAGGTTCCTATGAAACTTAAAGCTCCAGAAATTCCTGAAGTTTTACCTCGTTCATTAGTTTTTGAAATAAATGGAATCATTGAATCAAAGAAAAGTCTTCCAGATTGATAACCTACGTTTGCAAATACAAAACAAACAATCGCCCACCAATAATTCCTCCATGCCATAAAGGCGAACGTCGCAGTTAACATTAAAGCTGCTGACATTAGAACAGCAGGTTTTCTCTTACCAATTGTATCACTTAAAGCACCTATTAGTGGCCCTAGTAAAGCAGCAATCAGATTTGATACAGCCATAAAAATTGACATCATCATAAAAGCGGTACCATAATCTGTTACTCCCATCTGATATGCCAAGATAAGGATATATGGTTGAAAAGCAATACTTAGAATGGCTTGACTAAATAGAGTATCAGCAGCATCGTAACTAGACCACAGTAAAACATTCTTCATGCTAGTTTTTTTAGCCTCGATTTCCGTAACATCCTGTACAGTTTCCATACAAATCTAATATTTGAAAAACCAAGTTATATTTAAAATATACTCTGAAACATAAAAGCGATTTTCACTAAATATGAGGTTTCACGAGCCGAAGCGTTCGTTTAGGTGTCACAAATCTTCGTACACTTCTTTAGAGAGAAAAACCTATATACAAGAATTCGCAAACTTCTTTGATTTAAATGAAAGTTTTCAATCTAGAAAGTAAACCTGGAAAGAAGGTTTTTGGTTATATTGACATGTTTGAATATCCCCATGGCACCATAGAAAAGCTCCCAGTAGCACTAATCGAGGGAAAAGAAGACGGACCTAAATTTCTTTTAAGCGGTAATATTCATGGTGATGAACTTCATGGGCTAGTAGCTTTACAAGAAGTCATTCAAGAACTAGATCCAAATAAAATCAAGGGAACGATCATCATTTTCCCGACACTCAATCCTGGAGGACTACTTACACTAACAAGGACACCATTTTATGCAAAGAAGGATCCAAATAGATTGTGGCCAGATCCTAAGCCAAAAGACAAACCTAAGCTCAAATATCAAGATCCTTATGATGAAAATCTAGATGAAGATAATTTTCCCAATGTTCAGGAGGTCTTTTACACTAAATTGTATGAGATATTTGCCTCTGTTGATTATTATATCGACCTACATTGTCATGCTATTCAGTCTGTTCCATATTCCTATATTGATCGAATATATTACGACGAGAAGAAAGAAGGAGACGAGATTGTTGCACAAGAAGTTTTTGACAAAACGAAATCTTTAGTTGAGAGTTTCGGGTTAACTATGGTTCTTGAAGGTCCTCCCAGATCTTATTTTGAAGAAAAATTGCATCGTTCCACAACAGGAAGTTTTGCAAACAAACTAAGAAAACCTGGTTTCACAGTTGAATTAGGAGGAGCATTTATTGTTGACACCAACATTATAAAAGCTGCTAAAACTGGTGTTTATAACTCTCTCAAATGGGCTAAGATGTTAGAGGGAGAGATTGAAAAAATTAACAACGTTAAAGTTCTCGACGAGGAGATATGGCGTGAGATAAATATTAGATCTAAACATTCTGGTTTCTTTGTCACTGTAGTGGATATAGGTGAAATAGTAGAGAAAAATCAACCTATTATCGAAATCAGAGATGTATTTGGAGGAGTAAAAGAAACGATTACATCTCCAGAAAGAGGAGCAATTCTAGCTGTATGGGATGATGTTAAATGTTATCCAAATAGTGAGATTGGTGTTTTCCTAATCAAGAATGATATAGATGTAATCATGCCCTGGGAATATGAGAAAAAAGAAGAGAAAAAAGGGTAGGATTTTTCAATCCTCTTCCAAATCTAATGTAGCAATTTCCATCTCAGGAAGTTGTTGCTTGAAATCTTCAATGAACGATAGTTCACCGATTCCTCTTCCAATATGCATGGGTATAGTTACTTGAGCTTGTATTTCTTTTGCTGCTTCAACAGCCTCAGGAACATCCATAACATAAGTGCCTGAAATGGGAATTAAAGCAATGTGAGGTTTCAAATTCTGCATTTCAACAATCTTATCTGTATCTCCAGCATGGTAAATGATAATTCCATCTATATCCAAAATAGGACCGATATGTCCAGCTTCTTTCGGATGAAAAGGTGTTTTTGTTTGAGGATCACGGAATCGATGGAAGTTGTAAGCAGGAATAGCAGAGATTTTGATATCAGAAACTATGACTGTTCCACCAGGATTGAGTTCTAATACGTCTTTCTTACTATTTATTTCAGTAGTAAGTTTTTCTTGGCAAATCTTTGGGCCAACTAAAACACTATCTTTATTTGAAATCGTGTTGATAGCTTCAACATTGAGATGGTCATAATGGTCATGAGTTGTAATAATAATGTCAGCTTTTGGTAAAGAAGATTTTTCCAATTTATAGGGATCAATGTAGATGTTCAAACCCTTAGCTTCTAGCCAAAATGCATCGTGACCTAACCAATGAATAATGATTCCTTCGTATTCATACATTGTAATCAAAGAAAAAATAAAATCTTCATATTTAAGATTTTATCTAACCTAGTAAACTCTATCAGTTCCAACAAAAACAAAAATCTCTGCAGGTTTGATATAAGCTGTAAGTTTTGTTCCTACTTTCATCTGTGCATATTTTTCAGCTTGTTCAACAACATCAAGGAGGAGGATAGTGTCATCCTTTAACTTACCAGTCATCTTAACTTCAGTACCAAGATATTCAATGGTGTTAATCTCTATTTCAATTGGGCTTTCAGATTTAGTGGTTAAACTAACATTTTCTGGACGGATAACTAGAGAAACTTTTTCACCATCAGGAATATTAGCCTTCACTTGAAGTTTTACCATTTCCCCGCCGTCTAATTCAACAGTGTCAGATGTAATCACTTTGCCAGTAAGAGTGCTAGAAATACCAATAAACTGACCAACAAAGAGAGTTTTAGGGTCAGTGAAAACTTCAGTAGGGGTGCCATATTGCTCGATATGTCCGATATTGAAGACAGCTATACGGTCGCTTATGGCGAGGGCTTCAGTTTGGTCGTGAGTTACATAAACAGTGGTCATGCCGAGGCTTTTGATAATGGAACGGATTTCGGTACGGAGCTCCTTACGGAGTTTAGCATCAAGATTTGAGAGAGGTTCATCACATAATAACACATCTGGTTCGACTACTAACGACCTACTCAAAGCAATCCTCTGCTGCTGCCCCCCACTTAGCTGTGTAGGATTTTTGAATGCTTGATCTTCTAAATGAACTAATCTCAATGCTTCTAGAACCTTCTTTCTTCTATAAGCCCATTTTGGATCTACTTCTTCTTTTTTCTCACGTAGATAATGGTTAATAGCATTTGATATTGCTCTAATCCATCTGAATCCTATAAAAGTATACCATTTTAATCCCTTTAATTTTCCGTTATTTTTTGAATAAAATTCTTCTTTAGCTTCTTGTAGATATTTTAATGCTCTACTATGAGTTTTACCTAAGAAGAAATAATATGGTTTTGTAAACCATAGAAATCTACTGTACCATGGACTTTTCAAAGCAGCTAACTCATCACTTTCTCTTAACTTCAGACCGTATTCAACATTCTTGAAAATTGTTAGATGTGGCCATAAAGCATAATTTTGGAATATCATTGCTGTGTTCCGCTTCTGAGGAGGTAGAAGTGTAACATTATTATCACCTATGAACACATTACCTTCAAAAGGTTCCACAAATCCTGCTAAAGCACGTAAAACAGTTGTTTTTCCGCATCCTGAGGGACCAAGGAGAGTTGTAATTGTTCCATGTGGAATTTCAAGATCGAAGTTCTCTACAACTATAAAATCACCGTATGCTACGCCTATATTTTCATACCTAATAGAAACCATTATACTCAACACTTCAAGACTTGAATCTCGGTTATAGACTCAAATATAAAAGCTTTTGCTGAAGCTACCCCTTATATCTTTTATAACAATACTTTATAGAAATATTAACTGACTTTAAGGCATGAGAGAACTGGTAGGGAATCTCTACTTTGTTGAAGGCAACCACTACAAATTACGCAGAGGTTTGGATGCTCCTAATTCTTTAATTGTAAAGGATGACAAAGAGTTCATTGTAATTGATCCTTGTGTTATTACATATCAACTTAGGAGATTTAGTTTATCGATAACTCGTCAATAAGGGTAAGAATTAAAAAGCTTAAGATTTTTTGTCTGTTTAGAAAAGGTGTCTTTATGGTTAAAAGAAATCCTACAAAATTTTTAAAAGATGAATATCAGAAAATTCAAGCTGAAGGTAGAGAGTGGGTTCACAGAAGTTTAGAAACACCATCTGAAACACAGGTTGTCGTTGATGGACAGGAACTCCTCATGCTTTGTTCTAACAATTATTTGAATTTGAGCAACCACCCTCATTTGAAAAAGAAAGCAATAGAAGCAGCAGAGAAACTTGGTGCTGGGTCTGGGTCCGTTCGTGCAATTGCTGGGAATATGGCGATACACGAAGAGTGGGAAAGAAAACATGCTGAGTTCAAAGAACAAGAAGCAGCAATGGTCTGGATGAGTGGTTTCATAGCAAATGAAGGTGCTATACCACCTTTAGTTCGAAAGGATGATTACATTCTAAGTGACATGCTAAATCATGGATCAATAATCGATGGTATTAGACTTACAAAAACACAAAGAAAGCTTTACGAACACTGCGATATGGGTAGTCTAGAGGAACAACTTAAACTTATTGATTCTGAAGATCCAAACGGTGAAAAGAGAATTCTGCTCATAACAGATGGAGTATTTTCCATGGATGGAGATATGGCTCCACTGGATGAGATAGAGAAACTAGGGTCTGAATATGGAGCTATGATGTATGTAGATGATGCTCATGGTGACGGTGTTCTCGGACGTGATAAGAAAGGTAAGGGAATTGTAGATCACTTTGGGTTACAAGGTAAGGTTCAAGTTGAAATGAACACTTATAGTAAAGCAATGGGCGTTGTTGGAGGTACTATTACTGGGTCTCGAGACTTAGTCAACTTCCTCAGAAATACGGGTAGATCTTATCTTCTCAGCGGTTCTCCACCCCCAGCTATTGCTGGTGGAGCAATTGGGGCTTTAGAAGTATTAGATCCTAAATCGCAATATTTTGAACCTGTTGTTGAGAAGCTTCTTGGTAATTGTAGCTATTTCAAGAGTAAAATCGTTGACATTGGTTTCGGACATGAAATAACTGCAGCATCTGCTAAATGTCCAACCGCTATTGTTCCCATTATCTGTGGGGAAAACGACGTTGCTAAGAATCTAAGTGATCGACTGATGGAAGAAGGAATATTTGCTTTACCAATAGTTTTTCCAATGGTTCCTCGAGGCACAGCTAGAATTCGAGTAATGATGAACGCTGGCCTTTCTAAAGACGATTTAGATTTTGCCTTAATGAAATTCGAAGATCTAGGTAGAGAGTTAAAAATCTTCTAATTCTCCTTTTTTCTATTTATTTTTCTCTAAAAGAATTTCTCTCCACTTGAAAATGCTTCCAATAAAATTGAAAAGAAGAAAAAAAAGAGAGAAAAAAAGTTTGAATCAATTGGTCATTTTTTTGCTTTTAAGAGATTTTACAACAGGGAGAGAGAGAGGAAGTATGAATAGGAGGAGAGGTAAAAGAGAATGCGGTTGATATTCAGGTATTACAACCTCTTCAAGAGGATAGAGATCAGATGCATCTGCTGAACCATCAATAGAATAAGAACCTGTACCAGACCAGTCGGACCAGTAATTTCCTTCATTAGTGTTTATATCATACCAGATATTATTAATTCCATCGTCATATGCCTGAGAAGTTCCGCCCAGATTATTGTCTACAAAATTATTGTGATGAATGATGTTGTAATTAGAATCTTCTATATATATCCCATGAGCTCCATTCTCTAATAAATTGTTGTAAGAAAGAAGACAATAATCAGAAAGCCAAAGATTGATACCATGGTAGGTGTTATTATAACAGGTGTTAGCGGTCAAGGTAGGACAACAACCAGTTATAAGTGAATGAGTAGAACTTTCTACAAAGATACCATTATAGTTGTTGGAACAATTGTTAGCGGTCAATACCGCACCATCAGAATCATCCACATCGATACCACGATTGTTGTTGGAACAAATGTTTTCGGTCAATGTTACACCTTCAGAATTTTTCAGACTGATACCAATACCCACATTATTGAAACAGATGTTAGATGTCAAAGTAGAACCATCAGAAGAAGACAGTCCAATACCAGACAAGTTATTTGAGCAGTTGTTATCTGTCAATGTCAAACCATTAGAAGAAGTGAGTTGCATACCATAGTTGTTGTCGGAGCAGATGTTAGCGGTCAATATAGAATCATCAGAAGCATATAGACGGATACCATAGTTGTTGTCGGAACAGGTGTTAGCGGTCAAGGTAGAAACATTAGAATAAGACAATCTAATACCATACGCATTATTTGTACAGAGGTTGTTAGTCAATGTTGAGCCACCAGATTCATCTAGATGGATACCATCGTTGCTGTTATATGAACAGATGTTAGTAGTTAGGGTAGAACTATCAGAATAATTCAGATAGATGCCATACAAGTTGTTTGAACAGAGGTTATCTATCAAGGTAGAATAATTAGAAGCATATAGACGGATACCATAGATGTTGTTGGAACAGGTGTTAGCGGTCAAGGTAGAAACACTAGAATCATCCAAATAGATACCATTGTTGTTATTTAAACAGGTATTATTTGTCAAGGCAGAACCACCAGATTCATCCAGACGGATACCATTGTTGTTATTGGAACAGGTATTATTTGCCAATGTCACAGCACCAGATTCATCCAGACGGATACCATCGTTGCTGTTATATGAACAGATGTTAGTGGTCAAGGTAGAACTATCAGAATAAGAAAGATATATACCCTCACCAGCGTAGTTATCGGAACAGGTGTTAGCAGTCAAGGTAGAACTACTAGAATGCCGCAATCTAATACCAACCATGTTGTTGGAACAGGTGTTATTAGTTAAGGTAGAACTACCAGAATACACTAGATTGATACCATATATGTTGTCGGAACAGGTGTTATTAGTCAAGGTAGAATTATCAGAATAAGAAAGATATATACCCTCACCATCGTAGTTGTCGGAACAGGTGTTATTAATCAAGGTAGAACTATCAGAATAAACCAGAATGATGCCATACAATCCGGTATTCGAACAGGTGTTATTAGTCAATGTTGCACTACCAGATTCATACAGATGTAAACCACTGTAGCCGTTGTTTGAACAATTGTTATCTGTTAAAGTAGAACCATCAGAATAATCTAGACGGATACCATTTTCAGTGTTGTTGGAACAGATGTTATTAATCGCTGTAGTAGTTCCTTCAGCAACAGTGTCAATGTAAATCCCATAGTTAGATGCATTCAGGTAACAATTTTTAATAGTAAAATGTTTAGTTGTACCAGAAATATAAATACCTATACTGCTCGTTGTTGTAATATTATAACCTTCAATGATGTAAGGATCAATTTCCGTCCCTGTTCCTGGAAAAACGCTAAATCCACTGTCATCAGTAATACTTATTGCACCATGTTCAATAAAAGCTGAAACGAAAGAAGTATCTCTTGTACTATTTCTCACATTGCTAGTGAATAAAAAAGAAATTATGAGTACAATTATCACTACTTTTACTTTTGAGAGTCTTATTTTACTTATTTTTACTATTTTCATAGTTTAACTTCCCACAATATTTTACGTAACTGATACTTGTGGGGATATATAATAATTGCGTATTTTTGTTCATACGTTAGTTTTTACGTTTTCACATACTTCCTTTAAACAATGGTTTTTCCTCAGACAAATATCATATATAACAAAAAACTTGATTTTTACTACAGAATATTCCTTATACGTTTTATGGAATGTAAGAATTAGAATAGAGAGGTTTTAGCTTAACCAGTGGTCTTCTTGGTGTAAAAGTTAGTAAAGGAAATTCCTTTGAAGGAAAATAAGACCAGAGAAATTTTATTTCTTTTTCGCTCAATTCTCGACCTGTTAACCTTATCAGAGTTCTAATATCACTTTTTATCTCCATGGAATCAAGATTTGAAGAAATCATTTTTGAATCCTCAATATCCACTTCTCTAATCACCATATTTTCACTTGGTAACGATATGAATTCGACATTTTCGAGATTTTTCTCAATATCTATAACTAAACATCCTTTGTGTTCGATTGCTTCCATAAAACTTGTTCTCTCAGTTGAACCTGTATACAAAACTCTATCATTCTGCAATTTTTGTGATCTATGAATATGTCCAGATATAAACAGTCTTGCATTATCTGGAAACGCTTGTGTAAGTAAAGTATCCTTACGATTTCTGAAAGTATAGTGATGAGGACCAAACATTGCACCATCAAATAGCTGATGACACAGAACAATATAGGATTTCTGCGGATGTTTCCCAATTTCTCCTCTAATTTTCATCAATATTCCTTTTTGGTCTTCGAGTTCAAAGGGAAAAGCCAAAATTGATATCTCATCATAATCCAATCTCGTTAATCTGTTCACTAGAAATATTTCTTTATTGAAGTGACTCAGTAGAGTTTCAGGTAGATTTGATTTATCATGATTTCCAGGAATAGCTACAAACTTTATGCCAGTTTCAGTAAACTTCTCAATGATCCTGTAAGCCTTTGAAATAATGTCCTTGTGAGGTTTTGATCTATTAAACATGTCACCTCCATGAAGAACTAATTCTACATCTTTGTTTTGAGCAATCTCTAATGTTCTTTCGAAAGCTGTAAACATATTCTCTATTGACTGCCTTCTAGCTCTAGCTGTATTTCCATACACATATCCAAAATGCGTATCAGACAAGGCTAGAATGCGCATAATAGCATCTCTGTTACCAATTAATTTTTTTTAATTTTTTCACTATTTAAACTTAAAAATTAAATTTTCTTTATTATCATGTCGAAATAGAGCATTCAATTTTTCTCAAAATGACGTTATTCTAGTTTCCTCAAACACATATTATATATAATAAAAAATACAATATAATATAACCTGAACGGGGGTTTAGACATGAAAAAGAAAATTATTACATTAGGACTTTTTATTTTGCTAAGTTATAGTATAATCGGTGTTGGTTTACAACAAGTAACTGCAGAAGAGTATCCCCCTGCTTTATCACTTATAGCTCCTTATGAAGCTGCCATCGTGCTTGATGCTACAAATAGCGAATGGGATTTTTATTATCAAGGCTATATTGATATAACAGAATTTGTGGATGATTCTTCTTCGACCGAAAGTGTTGATACCATAACTGTAACTATTAGTTTTGCACATAACTCAACTCACCTTCATGTGTATGCTTTTATTCCTGAAATCTATGGAATTGTAAATGGACTCCTTTTACATTTCTTTGGGAAACCAGGGATGGACGATGGCATACAGATGGACGCTGTCTACGATACAGTATTAGATGTAGCATGGGCAGACGAAGGTGTATATGAACCACCCAAACCTGATGATATCTTAGGCGGGACACAGGATGCTAAAGCAAAAACCTTCAAACACATAGGAGTTGGAACATACTTTGAAGGAACTAAGCTCATCAATTCTGGAGACTCTATGGGTAAAGATATCGCATTAGGATGGGGACAAGCAATAGCTGTTGAAGTCTTGGTTTGGATTGGAAATCAACCAAACTTAGAAGGATCAAACTGGGGTTCTATCAATCAAGATGGTTTCAGATATATTCGATTGGATATAGGTGCTAACCAAGGAGATGTACTAGATATTAAGGTCCCAGAACCTATAGAAATGCATTATGTAGTTGACGAACAATATGAAGCTGAATATATATCAACCTCTATAACAATTGATGGACAAGATACAGATTCAGTTTGGGCAGATGTTATTGAATATAATTTCTCAATAACTGGTTATAATTTTAATACTGGAGAATGGTTTCCTGAAGATAAATTGGATGGATTACTAAAGGTGTTCCATGATGGAATAAACTTCTATATGTTCTTCAAGATTTATGATATAACTATAGATGATAAAGATGACACAATGTTAATGATTGGAAAAACTGAAGACATGCTAAATACTACAGAGGGAACAGATTTCGTTTCAATCAACACATATGGTTATTTCGATCAAATGATTATTCCTGCAGATGGTTCTGGACCAAAACAAGATATAGACGTTGGGGGCAGTAATGATGGCGAAGGAAATATGACTTATCAAGGAAACTATAGATATACAGAATTTTCTAAACCCATGGCTCCAAGCGATCCAAATGGCAATGATTTTGATTTTGCTGCTGGAGAAAAAATGTTCATATTATATCTTGTATCTCAAGATAGCGATACAGGGCCAAACTACTTCCATATGAAAGATGATAATGGTAAAGTTGCATTTATTGTAAATCCAGTTATGTTTCTCAATGAAGGTGAAGAACCAACAGGAGGAGATGACCAAAATACTTTTGCAATTGGATTTAGCACTATAGACCTTTTCTTAATCTTAGCTGCATTATCACCAGTAGTTCTATTTGTTTACAGAAGAAAGAAGAAGTAAAATTCTTCTCACCTTATTTTTATTCATTATCAGTATCGCTTAGATTACATATCCAAAGAGGTTTTCTTTCAATAAAAGTGTACAAGTTCTCAGCAAATGTAG
>BPTM01000104.1 GCA_023705945.1 Candidatus Heimdallarchaeota archaeon | reverse complement strand
GGGTAATTATTCTATCATAATTGAAGATTTGATAAAATGTAAACTGTCATCTGAACTAATTAAAATATCACTCAAGTGTGATTCTCTTTGAATATCTTTTATATCTACCATCTCTTTAGGAGATAGTTTCATCCCTCCTCTGAAAACTAGGATTGAGTTTCCTATTACGTTATAATTCTGAGATGTAAACTGACTTGAAAGTTGAGATCCATCGTAAGTTGTTAATTTTTTCAAATCTTCAATTATGATAGAATAATTACCCTTATTCTGTACTTTCATTTTTTTCATATCCATTTAATTGCTTATCTAGGCTTTCAAGTGTAGTTTTAACCTCAGCAACTGCATTATGTTGATGTATGCTTTCATAATTTATCTGCTTTACTGCTACTATAGTATTGGGGGGTTGATTTACAAATTTGTTACTTACTTTACGCAATATGCTTCGAACCACATCTTCAACAAAAACTGGATGTTGATGGGCGTAAAGAACTACCGCAAGTTCATCTCTCCTTTTCAATACTTCATGGACTGGAGCACTCATTGATGTTTCAAGAATTTCAATGATGTCTTCAAGTTCTATTCTCTCAGCATCTCTAGGTTGCTCTAATAAAAGTATAGATTTTGACCGTTGATTGTGAGCGGCCATAGGAACATTTTCAATAACTTTCTTAATCTGTTCTTCAGAAAAACCTTCTTTTAATAATCTCTCTTTGGTAATATCTCTTGAAAGTTCTTGTGAACATGGACATACAGTTGTACCTTCAACTTCTGCGCCAATAACTTTTGTTATTGTAATCTTATCATCCTTTTTTTTCGCATATGCACCGGCACGTAGTTTGTGAACGCTGGATTTTGTCTTGGAAATAGCTTTTGAAAATGTTTCCATCTCATAATCCGCTCTTAAGCTAACTTCAGCATAACGTGCTCCTGGTTGAACGGCAATCACTTTCTCAGCGATTCTTGCACAGAGCTCTTCACAATCTGTAATCACTTCTCCAGTAAGGGTTGCGATAACTTCATTTATTGCTTCAATATTTCTTGACATGTGAATACCCCGTTTTGAGGGCAAAAGATCCACATAAACATCTATTTTAGCTGATAATTCATTATAAATTCCGAATCTTTTTCGTCTTATAATTTTAGGAATATCACTGACCCCTACTCTTCGAATTCCTATCTGTATCCTTGAGGGATCAGATTGAACATCAGATAGTTTGTCGCTGTTAACTTTCATTTTTATAACTCTCTATAGTATGTTAATGCTCTTGTGCATCTGGACAGAAATACCTATCTTCTCTGGAGGTAAATATTTTCCGGCCAGTTCAGAGAATTCTTTGATTTGATTCCATGTTGGTTGTAATATTTTTGTTCCCTTAATAGGAGTTACAATCTGAATTGCGATTGGAACATCATTTTCTGCGCACTTCTTTGTGATTAATTCAAAATCTTCTTTTTTTGAGGATTTAGTTATAACAGTTTTTGCAAAAACCTTAGTCCCAGCATTTTTTAAAATTTTCATCATTTTACTTTCCTCCTCAATGAGCTGTTCCCAATTAGTTGATGCACCTGCAGTTCTATCCTTTAAATCTACACAAGCAAAATCAATTTTGTTTGCCATTTTTTCGAGAAACTTGAAATCATCGGTGAAAGCTGTTTCCAGAAATATTTTGTAACTTTCAGTTTTGAGTTGATTGAGAAGTTCTTCAAAAAATTGAGGTTGATAAAGTGGTTCTCCTCCTGTCAAACTAATGGAGTGTAAGTCTCTAGTTGTTAAGTTCTGAATAATCTTTATGATGTTCTCTTGACTGATTGGATTTTTCTCTTCTCTAAATTTTTGTCCCCCTGCATTTGTTTCAATGTAACATGATTCTTGTTTTGTTGTTTTAGCTTTGGGGGAATCACACCAAATGCATCCTTTGGTTCCATGTACTCCTAGAGCAAGAGGACATCCTGAAAATCTAACGAAAATTTGTCTTAAACCATAGCAACTTCCTTCAATAGAAGCTCCTTCACCTTGAAAACTGGAGAATATTTCTTGAATGTAACCTGGTGGCATTAACTTATCTTAAGCCTGTAGATAAATAAAAATTCCTTATGTTGATATTTTAGTATAAACGCCTTACTACAACGAATACTTGCCTATCTGCTCAAAAGTAGCATACTTCTCGACATATTCTCTTACTTTACGGGAATATTCCTTTGGATCGCGTTTCATCAAATTAGCAGCTGTAGAATTCAATGGATCATCAGGATTTGGGTTGCTAAGTATAAACCGTATTGATTCAATTACGTCCACTAGGTTATTAGCAGGTGTCCAATCTACTCCTAATACTCCTACACATATTCTTGTATCAAAAACATTTGCGTGGAATACTTTTGTTAGCATTTTAACTTTGGGTGGTTTGAATGGATATTCTCTGGGGATTTCAATTTCAAGGACAAATACCCCTTCTTCATATAACCCAGCTCCAAAAATGAATCCTCTCCAGAACAATGTATTATTATCCACTGGTTTAAATGTTGGAAGCTCTTTTTTCAATTCATTAGCTTCAATTGCTATCCTAGGCCAGAATTCTTCTTCTGCTAACATTTATTCAAATCCTTCTTTTAGATTTGACTAATTGAGATTAAGTTTAGTATCCTCGGGACGAGCCTTGTTGCATCTCTAGCAATATCATAAGAACGGCTGCAATCAAACCTTTTTGGTCTCCTGCTATTCTTTTGAATTCCTCTCTTTCAAGCATCATTGCTAGCGAACGCCACCTTACTAATAATTCGACGATGTCTCTTTCACTCATTAGCTGTCATTTAAGAAAAGCGAGTTAGATTTATTAACATTACGAATGCTCTAGTGACTTAGAATAATTTATGTGGTTTCTGTTATAAAAATTAATAACCTCTTCCAAAAATCTTTTTAATTTCGATGCATTCTTTACATTTGTGAGATTATATGAGTAATCCAGAGGAAATGCTAGTTCAACTAATCAACTCAATAAATAAATTGTCTAACTTAGTTCAAAATGTGAATGATGCTATTACTAAATTGTCGACCCAGATCACTCAATTAGATACAAAGATGATCGGTTTTTCAAACGTCGAATCACAGGTATCAGAAGTTGGTCTAAAATTGGGTGAAATCCCAAATATGAAAGGAATGATTGCAGATTTAACTTCAAAAATAGATGGATTATCAAGCTCAGTAGTTGCTGCCCCGACAAAGAAGTCAGCAAAGAAGAATGGATCTCCTCCTGCTGAGGTTAAAGAGTCTGAAAAACCTAAAGAAGAATATGTTTCGCCAGCTCTTGCAGAAGAAGCTTCATCATCTAGTACATCAGATGAAGCAGATGTAGCTTTTAATGCTGTTTCAAATAAATTCAAACATATAAGTCAGATGGTAACCCCACAATCTAGTTGTGGTAACATTGAAAAGATGTTAGAAGATTTAAGAACTGAAGTAGAAACTCAAGTGGGTATGTCTCCAATGCTTTATGAACTCAATTCTTGGGTCAAAAGAGTTGGAAAAATGCCAGAATCAGACATTCTTTTACCAGATATTCACAGTGAGCTTATAGCTAAATTGGATGATTGGCTAGAGCGAGTTACAAAAGCAATTCACTTAAAATATCAATAAGCATGAAAATTACAAAAGTAATACCCTCATCCATATTGATATGATACCTATTTTTTAACTTATCAAAGTTTACGTCATCATGATAAGTGATGAATCTTAATGATGTTAAGGGAATTGTTGAGATAAATGGATTGAAATTCGATCCAAAGGATATACTTCGAGCTCTTGTTGAACAAGGTCTTAAAGTTCATTCTCTTAATGGTACACTACTGATTGGAAGATCATTTATTGACCAGTCTCCAGACATTAAAGCAGGGGAAAAACCTTGTTCAATGTCAACCTATTGTAAAATTTACGATAAGCTCCATTCTAATTCTACTTGTGAGAATGAATTATCTACATCATCCTCAACCCTAGAAACACAATTAGATTCTTTAAACCAATTTCCAGTTAACTTTCAACTTGAACCTAATAAAGCATATGTAGAGAGAGTTGAAATTGATAATGATGACATCGATATAACTAACTTATTTGGTAGTCCCTTATCACAATCCCCCACACATAAACTATTTCCATTCAATGATGTTTCTCCATCTGAAGCAAGTGATTTGAATGAATTACGAAATTATGAATCCGAACCAACTGAAATGATGGGTGTGTCTCCATTGACAAAATATGGTCCCTCTAAAATGAATCTTACTTCTATTCCTAGAAAATATCGAGGTAAGTGTCCGTATTGCGGAACAACCATCAATATCAATTGGAAGTTTTGCGGCAGTTGTGGTAATACCCAGTAAAAGGACTGTTAATCTCCTTCTACATCAACGCAACCTTCTGGAGTAATTGCAAAAACCGCTTCTGATTCAGGTAAATACGGGGAATCATATACCCTTATTATTCGTTTTTCACCTTTTGATTTTCTCAAATAAAATCTTGTTATCGCCCAATGGCCTAAAATATTTCCACCAATAGCTTGTGTTGGATCACCGAAGAATGCTGCAGGATTTGACTGAACCTGATTTGTTATAGCAACAGCTACGGTGTATGTATCAGCTATCCTACCTAATATGCCTAAATGATGATTGATTGTTTGTTGTCTTTCAGCTAATGTTCCTCTACCGGCATATTCAGCTCTGAAATGTGCGGTTGCTGAATCTACAGCTACAAGGCCATACTCATCCTTATGATTGTAGAACAATTCAAGTAGTCTCTCCACTAAACTCATTTGATGGTCTGAGTTGTATGCTCTTGCATAGGTTATGTCCTTAAGGACTTCTTCAAAGCTCTTTTCCCAACCGAGTTCACTCTGCAATCTAGCATGTACAGCCTTAATTCTACTAGGTGAGAAAGTTCCTTCAGTATCAATGAAAACTGCTTTTTTTCCTACACCTCCTAATTCAGTTGGTAATTGTACTGTTACACAAAGTTGGTGACAAATTTGCGATTTACCGGATCTAAATGGGCCAAAAAGTTCTAATGTTTCTCCTAACCTCACACCTGATACACCAAGTTCCTCAATGGTAGTTAATGCATCTAAAGCCTTTATTCCATAAGTGAAAGCAGGAGCGTCCATTTGTCTTTCCATTATTTCAAAAGCATTAACAAAATCAATTCCTCCTCTTAACTCGCTTAGTCCTGATTTGTACTTTTTTGAAGCAGTTTCTGTAATCCCATACTTCTCTTCTAGTTCACGAATAGGCGTTGTTTCAAGTAGGTAGACATTCAAACCTTTCTCGCGTAGCATGTCCGCTGTTGATTTTCCAACTCCTGGAAGATCTTCAAGTCCCAATTCTTCCTTAAAATATTTATATTTTGCAACTGATTCGGAGATTGCAGTACGGGCCTTCTTAATAGTAGCACGTTGTACTCCCATTGCTTGCAATTCTATTAATCTGGTTGTCATTAATTGCTCAATTGTTAATATATTGTTTTCAGCTAAGATGTCTTGACTTTTTTTACCTAAACCAGGAACGTCCTTTATTTCTAAAATTGAGACTTTCTCTTTTGATTCAACCTTCTCTTTTTTAGCTTGTTCTATAAGGAGCTCTTCATATTGTTCCTCAACTTCTTTTGTTTCGAGCTCAGATGTCTCCTCCTGCTTTTCTTTGCCCATACTATTCACCTTTACTACTTGACCGAAGAGGTTAGAGTATATAAAGATAATACTCAGTTTAATCTCTACTCTAAGTAAATTTAACTTCTTCGTAGGGGGACCCTTCTTCAAAAGTAATTTAATTGAAATATAGCCTTGTTTTTTATTAAGGAGATTAGTGATAATTGTATAATCTTTGTTGGTTATTATAGTTAATAATCTATACCTTGTCTTGCTTGAATCCCAACATTATAAGGATGTTTTATTTCTTTTACATAAATAGAAGTGCTAGCATCTCGAAGAGCAATATCAGGCACTTTTCTACCAGTGATAATAACTTCCTCATTCACAAATTGGAAGAGATCTTCTATTTCTTCCCATTTTATTAAATTAAAAAACAAGGCAATGCCAACTTCATCTAGAATTAAGATATCAACCCTTCCTTTACTTACTACTCCTTTTAATTGTTGATAACCAGTTTCTATCATGCCTTGAAATTCTTTTTTATTCTCTTCATGATAAAATTCTTTTTTTCCATAACAATACCACATCACGTTATGAAAAGATTCAAAGAAATTGCATTCACCACAGCTTTTTCCAGTTTTCAAAAATTGAGCGACAATTATGGTTTTTTCTTCAGTGATTTTGCGATATAAGTAACCAATAGCAGCACTGGTTTTTCCTCTTCCATTACCATAAATTACAGTTAAAGAAGTCATATGGTTGATTCTAAATGATCTTTTAATGTTCTTAAGAGTTTTCACAGGATTAGTTTAGCACTAATTTTCAAAGTTTTATTAGACATCTTCTAACTATTTCAACAACATGAAGAGAAAATCATATATCTTTGACGGTTTTATTTTATGGATTATTGCTAGTGATCTACATCTGGATAAATTTTGCTGATTTTGAACCATAGAAATGGTCCAATACAATGTGGATTATAATTTCATTATTCTCATATTTATTGGGCTCGGAAATGGTCGATTATGATATATTATGGAAATCCGTATTACACCATAGACACATAATAACAAACAGTATATTTTGCCGGGAATAATTTGTATTCCCGTTTTTGCTGTAGTAGCACCAGGTACAATTGGTGACTTTCTCTTACCAACTTTAGGTTTATATTCAATGGGTTATGCATCATGTCTGTTCTTAGATCTATTTCCGGTTTGGAAAGATGATAAGAAAGAAACTGAATCTGATAAAACCAGAAAAGTCTCAACATGGTTGTCAGGAGGTCTTATAAGGGATGAAATTCAGTTGAAAATATCTGGAACTTAACTTATTCATATAAATCTCTTTAAAACAAAGACGAAAAGATTAACACTCTCTAAAAAAATTACAAGAGCTTGGTTAGGGACTAATCGTTTTATTCTATTGGTTTTTGGAATCATCATTATGTTCTTCTTCAATAGGTTCTACACTATTTGAGTGTTCACTTTTCGTTATTTCTTTTCTCCTTTTTTCTTCCATGAGATACTGTTGAGCTTTGGAATACATTTTTCCTGATCCTTCACAGACGGGACAAAGTTCTTTTTCTCCATCCTTTCCTTTATTAGTATAACCTACTCCATAACAGAAGGGACAATTTGTACCAATTACCCTTGCACCATACCTTGCATATATATAAGATAAAACAACAAAAATAGCACCTAAACTCATCAAAATGAATCCTGCAGTAGCTAACCCCTCAATATTAATCATATACATCCCTGCAATTGCAAGCATTGCACCAAAGAGAAATATTGCATACTGAATGATATAAATTCGAATATTGGAAGTCCTTCTATTTCTACTACTCATCAGCTTACTAATTATTTGAACTCTGAAAAATATTTCGCTTCATTGTAGAAAATAACTAGTTTGCTGAAGACAATTGTCAGATATTATCTTCCTACAAAATTCTTATTAGAACTAATGATGGCAGATCTTACTAAAGTTTTGACTAAATCTCCTATACCTTCACCGGTTAAAGCAGAAGTTTCAATGTATCTGCAACCAAGTCTGCGACTAATTCTCTCAGCATCAATTTTCTCAACTTCTCGAATAGAATCTGTTTTATTTCCCACAATAGTGATATCTAATCCTTTGTTTTGATTTCTTAGTTCTCTAATCCACTCCGCGCATTCTCGAAAAGATTCTTTGTTTGATATGTCAAAAACAATTGCTGCAGCATTAGTACCTGAATAGAGAAGATTCCTTACAACTCCAAAACGCTTTTGTCCTGCCATATCGTAGAAAAGAGCCACTGCTTTACCCTTGGATGTTTTGAATGAATAACTATGAAATTCAGCCCCGCAAGT
Organism: Candidatus Heimdallarchaeota archaeon; assembly: GCA_023705945.1. Classification (GTDB taxonomy): domain Archaea; phylum Asgardarchaeota; class Heimdallarchaeia; order Heimdallarchaeales; family Heimdallarchaeaceae; genus UBA460. Next base: position 11,027 of record BPTM01000104.1, on the reverse strand, counting down.
TGGTTGATATTTCTTTTGAAAAGTATTCTGAGTTAATCTTTTACAAATAGATGTTTTACCGGATTTACCGGGTCCGCAAATAGCTAGTTTATAAATATCATAATCTCTAAATTTCACTTCAATTTGTGGGTTCATCTATAAGGCACCCAGTTAAAAATTCAGAAAAACGATTAAAAGGCGATGTAATACTAAGAGGTTACGGGAGAAAATATGTTTCATTCACAACTTCTATCAAACAGAACTATATTAAATTCACATCTAGTTATCTACTAGAAAACTTCTGTTGCTTAATTCTTAAATATACTAATGTTATAGATTGGTTATATGATTACAGAGATTAACAGAATAGTAGTTATTGGTTCAGGGACAATGGGAAGTGGAATAGCACTTGTTTTTGCACAAGCAAAGATTGATGTTGTTTTAGTAGACGTTGAACAGAAGTATCTTGATGAAGGAATTGAACGCATAAAGAAATTTCTAAACAGAAGTGTAGAAAAAGAAAAAATAACTCTACAGGAATCTAACGAGATCATTAAACGCGTTATTCTGAGCACTAATTTAGAAGAAGCTATCAAAGATGTTCAACTAGTTATCGAAGCAATCATTGAAAATGAAGGTGCCAAAAAGGAATTGTTTAAAGAATTGGATTCATTTTGCTCCGATGAAGTGATTTTTGCTAGTAATACTTCTGCCCTAAGTATTAGCAATTTAGCTGATGTAACTAAGAGACCTTCCAAGTTTCTAGGGATGCACTTTTTTAATCCTCCACAACTCATGAAACTTGTTGAAATTATTAAAGGAGAAAAAACAAGTGAGTCAGTTGTAGAAAATATCGTAGCTTTATGCACCAGAATTGGTAAAATTGCTGTGCCATCAAATGAGGCGCCTGGTTTCATTGTAAACCGTTTACTTTGGCCTTTCTTGAATGAAGCTTACAAATTATTCGAAAATGGTGTTTCCGATAAAGAATTCATCGACACTGCAATTAAACTTGGACTCAATCATCCTATGGGTCCATTTGAGCTATCTGACTACATAGGATTAGATGTTTTATTAGATATTGGCAAATATTTGGAAGAACAACTAGGCGTGAGCTACAAACCAGCTAAAATTCTCAGTAAATTGGTAAATGAGGGAAAGCTTGGAAAGAAAACAAAAGAAGGCTTCTATATTTATGATAAGTGAAAAATAGAAGGATAACTCAGAAGATTACTTTTTATCTTCTGCGTATATATAAAACAGAGGAGATTATAGCTCCGAATAAGATTGGTGCTAACCCTAAGATAAACCAACTCAAAACATTTGGTAAGGATTCACCACAATCCCAACAGGGTAAAATTGGATCTATTGGAGGGTTAGCTGGTAGGAAATTGAGTAATAATCGGTTTTGACTCTGAATTTCTTGAAGATCTTTCCAATTATCATAATAAGCCATTTTTACATATGGAACCTGTGCTGACCTATCTTCATCTGAAGTTATATTATAATAGAAAATTGCTTGGGTTCCGTTCAATATCTGTGAGACATTGAAAGTAAGATAACTTTCTGTCATATAGCCATAAGTTACATTTGTGGAAGTAAACTCGTTTTCATCAGATGATTGTATTGTTGAATTAAGAGTAACATTTTCCTTGGTGAGGGATCCGAAATCACAGGAGGTAAATCTTAGTGCATTAACCACATCAGTAAGGTCTAATGAGATGTTTACGTCTGTAATTGTGTAGTTAAAGAAATTCTTAACAATAATTCCAATAGTAATATTTTCTCCTTCAACAGCTTCACTAGTGAGATATTGTTGATCTAATATCAGAACTTGATCTTCTGGTATGAAAGCATTTGTTGGTAGAATAAAAATAGGTGCTACTACTAGTAAGATTAGTGGAATTATTAGTTTCATCTTATTCATTTTATTTTCTCCTTGAATGCATAAAAAGACTTTATTTTTAACTTTAACTCTTTATGTCTTAAAGAAATTAAAAAAAAGTCACATGAGTGCTAAGGTGCTTTGGTATGCTCTAACTATGTCAATATCTTCCACAACAGTTGATTTCGCTACAATATCCGGCAATTGATTATTGATCCAACTCATCGTTTCTTCCATTTTCCTTCTCATATTTGGGTCAGTATCACGGTAGATATCAACCAATGTATCAAAACTCACAGTTCGCGCCTGTATAAGTTTTTGTAACCAAACTTTCAAAGTTTCCATTCTTTGAGCTGGCAATATAAATTCAACACTTCCATTTGACTGATTAGTTACTACAACTCCCTTTATTTTTACTGGCATCAGTGAGATGAATTGACTACCAAGTTGTGTTTTAAATAATAATGCCAATATCTTTTTTTTATCATTAACACGTAATCTATCATATAGGTTTTCATAATCAACCATAGTTGTTCCAAAGTATATCTTAGTATTTCCGTGTTGAATATTAAGAGCTGTTAGAGGATCAAAAGGATCTTCATATTCGTCAAAATCGTAACGAACTGAAATGATTTTGGGTAAATCATGTGTGAGTTTTGTAAGAATTTTGTCAATATCCCCCTCTATTATGAGATCATCTCCAGAAAAAGAATATCTTGGATCAAAAATACGTTTAATTGTTATTGATTCGTCATCTAGAGAAGAGTAAAACTCATCTAGGGTATCTATATTCAACGATTTCTGCGAAATTCTCATCATAGTCGTTCTTAACATCTACATCAACTTCTATTTGAACCAATTGTCTAATGATTTTTGTCCTTCTATGGACTCATCCCATGAAATTCCAATGGTGTCAAACAATTGTACTAATGTTGTCTTGAGTAGTTCTTTAATTTTAGGTATGTCTACATCGGTTATCTTAGCTAATTGAAGTGGTTTAACTGAACATTCACTGCTTTTGCTAATTTTATCAGACAGTTTAATATCATTTGCTTGAATTTTAAATGGCTTGGTTTTGATAAAACTAACAATGCTCCCAACCGATGGTTTTTCACCTTCTGGAAAGGCAATGATTAATTGAACAGCTGTTTGCAGAGGTTGAGTCCAACTATCATATTGTTCAAGTTTTTTAGAAAGCGTTACGGCGATAGCAAGATCCTCAAGATTAAATTCTCTCTTAGATATCTCTCGAACAACTTTCTGAATTATCTTTATGATTTGCTTCTTAGCAACTTCCAATTCCTCAGGATTCTGTACTTCAGATAAAATTTCTAGAGCTTTTTCAAATGGACGTTTAGCAAGAACAGGAGTATTTTTCTTTTTACCCATCAAACCTTTAACTATGGGTTTTCCTGTAGTTGTGATACCGAAGTAATTCTTTTTTCTATCTGAAAAACCACAGTATCGAAAAATATAATCCGTTCCCAATTCGATTTGAAAGGTTTTCATACTCCAATCTTCTAGTTCTTTTATGTTATCTTCAGTTGGTTGAAGCACAAAGATACTGTCAGTATCACCGTAAAGAACTTGTAAACCTAATTTTTGTTCACAGTATTCTTTGGTTTTTGTTATCGCTTCTCTGGCTAGAGCTGCTGTTGATTCTGCTACAGGTGGACAGTAAAGAGCGAAATTCTCAGAACCAAATACACCATATGAGGCGTTGAGAATAACTTTTAATGAAGATTGAATCACGTTACTCTGATTTCTCTCACTTTCACTTAATTTTGGGTCTTTTGCTCGATCTTTAAACCAATAAACACGAATGTCTCTTATAAATCCAACAAGCATGGAGCTTATGCCCACATTCTTGCTACAAACCCAGTGATTTGTCTCAGGAATTTTGTTTCCTTTACACTCTACATGATTGCAATTAATGGTTTCATAAGAAAGATTTCTAGTTTTAATAATTGAAGGATACAAACTTGCAAAATCAAGCAAATAAACATTCCACCACACACCAACTTGAGGTTCAATTACAATCGCTCCTTGATATTTTTTACCTTTGATAATTGCCTCTGTTGATGTATCTCCTTTCAGTCGCATAATATCTTCTTTTCTTGGAATAAGATGATTTAGGAGTCTGTGCTCAAAGTACATCCAGTTCTGAACCCAAATACTTACACTTGATCTTGTGAAATCATCAATTGGCATCTTTGTGATCCTTGATAGCATAAAAATGAGTTCTATTGCTTGATTGTTACTAAATGTTGTTAATTCAAGAGTTATTTCTGCGTCTTGCGCATTATATTTGATTAAATCTTCTAAATTTAAATCCCAAATGTGTTTATCTAGTTTCACTTTTTCTTTGCCAAGTAGCGATTTTCCTAGCTCATCTAAGGTGACTCTTTCATAAGCACCTCCAAATGCGTAAATTCTCATTGCTGGTTGTCTGAAGAATCGATACAAATCAATATGGGCTGCATGAGAAAGAAAGATGTCTTGAGACCGTGTTCTAACAAAAGGAATCATAGTTTCTTCTATTTTCAGTTTTTTTGCTCTATTATCCAAATATAAGAAGTCAAAATTGTCTCCATTGAATGTAATAACTATTGGATATTCACCCATCTTTTTGAAAACCGCTTTCAGTAATTCGGCTTCATCCTTGAACTCAATGAATTTACTAATTGCTCTAATTTTGTCAATCTGCTTGCCTTCCTCATTAAGCACATAAACACAAGTATTCCCATCAGTATCGGAAATTCCTATGGAGATTATTTTTTCATTAGCTTCATTTGGGTTAGGGATTCTGTTTGGTTCACTATGAACTTCAATATCAACTGAACAGCGTTTGATACTAGGAATATGTGCAAAAAACAAAGGCATATTTTGTTTAACCAATCTCGCAATTTCTGGAGATTGCCCCTTAAAAATTGCATGAATGCCTTCTTGTACTTCTTTACTAATATCAGGTTCCTCACGTATCAAATCCCCGTTTTGAATTGTGTAATAGGTGCATGGAATTAAATGTCGATCATAAATATAGCTAAGATGGTAGCGAATATTGGATTCAAAAGAGGGAGACAATTGGTCTCTATAGCTATTGTTTTTACCACCAATTGCTAAAGGATTAGCTGCCAGAACTTTAGTTAAATTTATGGTTTTATCGTTTAACAGACTATGTTTTTTTACTATCTCACAACCTATAAATTCCTTCTCATTTTTTAATTGAGCCTCAACTTGAGTTTTACTCAAAGTTGTTAATAGATATGGTAGATGGTTTGTTTTATCATACCAACGGTATACTCTTCCACTCTCAGGATTGAACAATTTAACATAAGCTTGCTCATTCTTACCGTCATATTTTACGTCTATTAGAATTGAAGGTGATAAGTTATCCGGAGCAATTAAGATGTAAGCCTTCCCTTTTCCATCAAGAGTTTGCTTGCCATGGTTCGCAGTCAACATATGATTGTCCTCTTCATTATCTGAAAAATTACTATTATTGGCCTCATTAGCCTGATTCTGAAGGTTCGACTCCTCTTTTTCTTTTTTTGAATTTTCAGATAGAAATTTAGCAAGATTAGAATTCATAATATCAATAACTCTAAAATTATTATTATTTGAGAGATATTAAAACATACAAATATAATATTTGTTGTTAAATAGTCAAGATTACCTAATATTTTCTCTTCTTTTTGGTTTACTAGAACATTTTTGTATAAGTATGTGGAGAATATATATTATTCAAAAACATTTAATGACAAATTGGTGATAGATTATGCAATCTAAATTTGATGAATTGAAGGGTGTTCACTTCTTACGTTTGATAAAAGGTGAAGATGTGTTAGAAAGCATTATTGAATATTGTAAAGAAAAAAATCTCACGTCAGGGGCTATTTATGGCTTAGGTGCGGTAAGTAAGGCTTCACTAGGGTATTATGATCTGGAAACAAAAACATATTTAGAAAATAAATTCAATTTTAATGCTGAAGTTTTAAGCTGTACTGGTAATATCTCAAAAAACGAAGAAACAGATGGCTATATCCCCCACATACATATGGTTATAGGTAACATTGAGGGAAACACATTTGGTGGTCACGTACTTCCTGGTACAATTATTAGTGTCACAGGAGAGTTTACAATCTTCGAAACAAATTCTACTATGACTAGAAAAAAAGATGAGGAATTCAATCTGTTTCTCTTGAACTTAAAGTAAGAACTGAAAATAAGACCGAGGCCTTCGAACAAACGTTTAATAAGGAAAAATCGTTTATCATATTAAATAAAATATCCGTGTGATTACTTTGGTAGATATTATTCAAGAAATACTTGAAAGTGGAGCAGTGCTGGTCGTTAACCCTACTATCATTGACACAGACCCTGATGATTTTCTTGATCACTATGGTCATATTTTAGATACTATTGCTTTAGTTGCAAAAGGAAGGTCGGGTTTCACCTTTTACCAGAGCAACAGTGCTCCTAAGGATAAATTCAACGGCGTGTTCTTCCACTCCTTCTGCACAATAGCAGATAATATGGGAATCAAAGTTAACGCATTTATTTACAATCATGAAGATAATTTTCTCTCACAAAATGCAGATTTTCGAATCATTAATGATGAGGGTGGAGTTGTGCCATCATATGCATGCCCAAGTCAAGAGCATCTCAGTAAATATATTGCATCAATTGCTCTAGAGGTTGCGCAATATCCAATCGAATCTCTTGTACTTGATGGATTAATGTTCCCAAGCAAACAAACTTGTTTTTGTGATCGATGTCGCAGAATTTTTGCTACTAAATGGAATGTGGAACGAGATTTTAGTTCTGATTTCCTTGAATCTAGAGACTTACTAGCAGAATGGAAGGAATCGAGAGCAACTTACATAAATCAAACTTTAAGGGAAATAACGGATTCAATAAAGAATCTAAAAAACATTGATATTGCAATCACAGTAAAAGCTGATAAAGAGACTGGTTTTCTTGCTGGGGCGAATGAGTATTTTGGGCAAAATATAACAGAATTAGCTAAAATAACAAATAATTTTGTCATTCATGTTAACCCTTGGAGTGAATCCTTCCCTTCACGAGGAACACCTATGTATCAACAAATACTATCATCACTTGAAGTTCTCAAAGATTATGCAAGTTCTGGTATGAAATATTTTTTGTATTTCTGGAATGTTTCATCAGCTGAAAAACTAGAATCTGTTAACCAAATGAGAGAGGACTTAAGCGCTGAAGCAGTTTTTATAGAACCATCTCTCCCCCCAGATTTTACAAAACGAAGAACCATTAATTTAGGGTTTTAACAATGAATCTTGAAGAAGCTATTGAAGAAATAAAAAAGATGTTTTGGGGTGTCCTGAAAGGAGAATACAATCCTGATGAGGAAGAAAACGTTAAAGCACATCTAATAACAAATCTTGCAACTTTAACCTCTTTTGCTAAGTCCTTTCTACCCCTTGAACAACAAGAAGAATATGAAAAACATTTTCAAAAAGCAAAGGACGTATTACTAAAATTTGACAGCGCAGGACCTTGGTTCCGTGAGTTACCTGAAATGACAAATACGGTTTATAATGTGATAACTCATGCTAATATGTTACAAATTGAATATCAACGCTCGGTAGCAGTTGATAATGATGCACTCCAGTATTTGAATGCGAAACTTGAATCTTTAGAATTGAGTTTCCATTCTTTAAATGAAGATATAAAGAAAATTAAGGCAAAGACATCAAAATTGCCAAATGGTGAAATCATCGAAAAGGAAAAAGTAACAAAGAAAGAAGTTGAAGTTATTCCTGAAATTGATACTAAAGAAAAGGAAGAAGTAAGCAAAGTAATCCCATCTGAAATAGAGTTTTTCGATGAAGAAATAAAAGAAGAAGGTGCAGATGAGGAGATTGATACTACTAAAAAAGAAACTAAACCAAAAGTGAAGGACGCAATCGTAATTAAGGAAAAGGAAGATATTTCTTCAGATACGAAAGATTTGATTGAAGGGATAGAACTGGCTTCACAGTATGAATTCGATCAAGAACCATTTATTCAAACTCTGGAATCTGAACAAGAATCTTTGAAAAAACTTGCTACTCTCTTAACAGCTTTAGATCCTGGGGACGATTCCGTAATATCACCATTAACTGAGAAATTACTAACTTTAGGTGATGATATCCCCTCAATACCTGAGCAAGAAATGATAATTGATGAAGATCTTACAGACGACGAAATCGAAGAAGTACACGCCTTTAGGGCTTCAGTCTCACGTTTAGGTAGTGTTCTCTCGGCACCAGAAGAAGAAGATGCTGCACAATTCGTTTCATCTATCAAGAGAACAATAGCTCATGTCTCTGAAGAAAAAGACATTGAACCAGAAGAAAAATCGGCTCTAACAAAAATGATTGAAGCAGAAGCAGGTGAAACGGATAAACCTCCTGTACAATCTGAAGACATTCAAAATATTATCACCCATTTAGAATCGAAGAGACAAAAAGCGTTAGAGCGTATTCAACAACTTGAACAAGCGTTAAATTCTGAAAAGATTGATGAAGAAGAATGGCATGAACTCAGAATTAAGGCCGAAAAACATGTTCTAAGGATTGAAGATACATTAGATGGTTATAGAAGATATATAAAGAAAATTCAAAAGTAGTTTTTAAGATGGAATGATTGATGCCAAGTTTAGTTCATTTCTACTTTGGAGATAGGATAAAAGCTTTTGAAACAGGCTTAGGTACAATTATTAGATCAGAAGGGCATTCTCTTAAGACAATACTTATTGTTTTCAATGATAGTTACAGTTGGATTGAAAGTCTAGACGGTCGTATCCATTTCCAAATCCAGATTGTTAATAAAACAGAAATTATGAACCTTGGGTTAAATACCTTCAAAAGCTTGTTTTCAACTAATAATCGAACCATATTAATAGCTAACGTTGATCTTTTTCTGCATTTTAGTCAAATTTCAATTAACGATTTTATCAAAACAATAGAACAAATAAAATCCAAAAATGAAATTATTCTAACAAGTGAAGAGATGATTGAAGAATTAGTTCAGATTGCAGATTACGTAAGTGAATTTTCAATATCCTAATTCAATATCTATTGCAATATGTGCAATATGAGGAGCAATCCATCTAATAATACGATGCTCGCTAATACTATATTCAGTTGAAATTTTCTCTCTTGCAAATATCTTTTCTATACTATTTTTTACTGCATTCAAATTAACAGCCTTTGAGCTCAGGTTGTCAGTTATTTGCCAGTGAATAGTACCTCTACCCCCATCTAAACATTCAATAGCCAAAGGTAAGGAACGTTCTGATTCTAAGGGAAGTGGAAGTAACACTCTATTTGCAGAATTTAGAAATTTATGAGGAACAATCTCAAAAGCATCTCCACAATATACAATAATATTGCCCTCACAATTATTTAGTTCAATGTTTTTTCGCATGTAATTACATGATTTTTCATTTATTTCGATACTGTGAATTAAGCAATTTTTTTGTTTTTTAACAATTGCAATGCTGAAGGGTCCAACTCCTGCAAAGAAATTAAGAATGACTTCGTTTTTTTTGACTAGGTTAGCTATTCTCTGTCTTTCAAAGCTTAACCTAGGTGAAAAAAATGTGTCTAGAGGGTTGAGTATGTATTGATTGCCATGTTCTCTGTGAATTGTTTCGAAATTCTTATTCCCAAGAAGAAACTTCAGCTCTCGAGTTCTCTCCTGTCCTTGTATTTTTGTAGTTTGCAGCATAACTGTTTTGATATAAGGATGTTTCTTCATCTTATCTTCTGCAAATTCTTTCAAAACTTTATCATTAGCTGAATCCCTAATAATCAAAATACTCCCGATTATTTCAAATGCTAAAGCTCTCATTCTTATCTCCAACGAAGTATTCCTAATTGAAGATAAAAACGTCTTCAACCAAGTATACAGTTATTATTTTATCTCTCGAATAGAAGGGCCTTTGTATACAGCTTTATCAAATGCTAGTCGTCTCATTTGTGGTTGTGTACTGATTTCTTCATAGTAATGAGCTGCTAAACCTGCAGTTCTTCCAAACACAAAAATTGCTTTTGCTAGTTTTGGATTTAGCTTCATATCTGCAACAATTGAAGCTATCACACCGTCTACATTAATCGGAAGATTCATGCCTTTTACTCTATAGAAAACATCACTTACCATTTTTGAAATAGCGACACATTCTTTTGCATAACCGGCCTCTTCAGCAAGTTGCCAAAGAACATCTCTTCTAGGATCTTGAGTATGTATACGGTGACCTAATCCCTCTATTCTTTTACCTGCTTTGATTGTATCACGAATTAATTCGAATGTTGCTTCATCAAGGTCAATATTCTCTTCTTTAGCTTTCTTTGTTACAGACAAGAAGAAACCAGCGGCTTTTTGACCTGCTCCACCATGAACATCAGTAATCGCTTGAAGACCAGCAGACATTGCTACCTCAAAATTTGCACGAGTAGATGCTAATACCAATGTTGCTTGAGCAGATGGAGGAGTTATACCATGATCAACACAAGCTGTTATCATAGATTCAAGTAACTTAACTTTTAATGGGTCTGGTTGTTCTTCTCCAACAAGTCCAAAATATATCATTTTACTGAAAGAAATATCTTCTTTACATGCATTCTCAATCATGCCTATGTTTCCTAAGAGTATTGCAAGATATCGTAACATTCTTCCTAAACTAAACGCAGCTATTTTAGCTATATCACTAGTCAAATTAACATAGTTGGACAAGCGAGTATCAAGCAAGAGATAAGTTCCTAACATTTTTGAAATGTCTGGACTTTTGGGAACTGCATTCTGGTTTACAAACGGTTGCATTGCTGCATCCACAGCTATCTTTTCTAGCTCAACTAATGTTGATTCATCTGGAAATTCCCCAATTTGTAAAAGATAAGATGTTTCTAACAGTCCTTTATTAGCGATAATATCTTGCAGTGGGTACCCTCTTATTATCAAGTTGTTAGGCATAGCATTTGTTATCAAAGTACCCCAGGTTTTTTCAGGTGGTTTTTCATCCCATTTTTTCTGCATTTTGTTATAATATCTTTCAACATCAAAATATGACCTATTTAGTTTTGTTTTGACAGCTTCAATTAAGTCACGTTGATGATTAACCACTGTGACTCCAGCTTGC
>BPTM01000103.1 GCA_023705945.1 Candidatus Heimdallarchaeota archaeon | reverse complement strand
TCTTGTATCACGTTGTCTGTTAATGATGTTAGGTAGAATATGTGACCAGAGTTTTTCTCTAATGACATCTTCTGTAATCATACCTTCTGCAATCCTTTCTTCGTTCATGATTACAACTGGGACGCTCATTATACCATATTGAGCAGCAATCTCCTGCTCTTCAGAAATGTCAATAGTGCTAACATGCAGCATACCCTTCATAGAAGTACCTGCGATGTTCTCAATAACACGTTCAACTTCAGGACATGCAAAGCAGTCAGGGCTTGTAAATAATAGAAGCCGCACTTTTTCTGTATCTTGAAGCGTTTCTTTATCACTCATTTAGAATATCCCCAGTAACAAACAATTATACCTTAATGATAAAAATGTTTTCTTAATTTCAATATGAAAAGTGGAAAAAGACAAATAATAGACTAGAAGAACAATTAAGACCTAAAATCTGTTGAAAGATGTAAGAAATGAAAAAGCAAACATTCACGGATTTCAAGACAAGAAATTAGATTTTAGGAGGATTTTGTGATTTTTAAGAAGATAACAAAGATTATATATCAATGATTGGATTTCCAATTGAAATTTACGTAAACATTTTAAGTGATAATCATGATAGGACAAGGACAAGTACCAATTATAATTTTGAAAGAAGGTACTGAAAGAGCCAAAGGTCGAGACGCTCAACAAAATAATATCTTGGCTGCTTCTATTGTAGCAGACACTGTTAAGAGCACTCTTGGACCAAAAGGAATGGACAAAATGCTAGTTGATGGACTTGGTGACATCTTAATTTCTAACGATGGAGCTACTTTGTTAGATGAGATTGATGTACAACATCCCGCAGCAAAAATTATGGTGCAAATAGCTAAAGTTCAAGATCAAGAAACTGGCGATGGTACAACTAGTTCAGTTATCATTGCTGGTGAATTACTCAAGAAAGGTGGTGAGCTTTTAAATAAGAAAGTTCATGCATCTCTAATTGTTGAGGGATACAAGGCAGCATCAACTAAAGCTCAAGAGATTCTTGTAGAATTAGCTCAGAAAATGGAACCTTTCCAAAATGGGAATAAAGTTCTACAAGAAATTGCTATGACTGCTCTACACAGCAAAGCTGTTCATTCAGCTAAAGATGCATTCGCACAAATTGCTGTTGATAGTATCAAGAGAGTAGCTGATGAAGATAATGGTAATTTTACAGTTGATTTAGATAACATTAAAATCATACAGAAGACAGGTAAATCCTTAGCTGCATCTGAACTTATTGAAGGTGTCATCATTGATAAAGAAGTTGTTCACACAGCTATGCCAAAATCTGTAAAGAACGCTAAAATTCTTCTATTAAACCAAAATATCGAAGTTCAGAAAGGCGAATGGGATCGCGAGATTAGAATCAATGACCCATTAGAAATGAAGTCATTCTTAGATAATGAAGAACAAATCTTACGAGATATGGTTGAAAATGTCAAAGCAGTTGGAGCTAATGTTTTAGTTTGTCAAAAAGGTATAGATGACATGGCACAATATTTCATGGCCAAAGATAACATTTTAGCGGTTAGAAGAGTTAAGAAAAGCGATATGGAAAAAATTGCTCGAGCTACTGGAGGAAAGATGGTTACCAATCTTAAAGATGCTAAAACAGAAGATCTTGGTGATGCTGGGTTAGTTGAAGAAGTGAAACTTGGTGATGATGATCATATTTTTATTCGTGAATGCAAAAATCCAAAAGCAGTTTCAATCATCTTATACGGTGCTGCTAAGTATATAACTGATGAAGCAGAAAGAGCATTACATGACGCTTTATGTGTTGTGAGAAATGTTGTTGAAGATAAAACCTACCTAACTGGTGGAGGATCAATATATACAGAGCTTTCTCTACGAATAGATGAATTTGCTGATGAATTCAAAGACAAAAGACAGTTAGCAGTTAAAGCATTCGCTGATTCTCTTCTAGTTATACCATCAACTCTTGCTGAGAATGCTGGAATAGATCCTTTGGATATACTCAATGAAATTAGAGCAGCACACGCAGAAGGTAAAATAGCTGCAGGTATCGATATACTAAACGACGGAAAAATCGCCGACATGCAAAAAGCTGGGATAATTGAACCACTAAGGGTTCTTTCTCAAGCAATTAAATCAGCAAGTGAATCTGCTATAATGATAATGAGAATCGATGATGTTATTGTATCAAAATCAGATAAGCCAGCCATGCCCCCAGGTGGTGGAATGCCTCCAGGTATGGGTGGAATGGGCGGTATGCCCGGCATGATGTAAAAACTCTTTTTCTCCCTTTATTTTCTTTTATTTTCTTGGTTTTCAGATAATCTTATAATAATCAATTAAGTTTGTGGTTTGATGTTAGAGAAAGTTAAAAAATTTCTATTTGAAAATAATTCGTTACATATTGCTTCAAGCAGCTATAATATTCCCAACCTTTCCAAATGCTCATATGTTTCAGAAGGAACAACATTAATTATTGCTGGAGAGCAAAACAGTGCACTCATTGAACAAATACGATTTAATCCAAAAGTAGAAATTATAGTCAACGATGGTGAAACCACTCTAAAATATACTGGAAGAGCTAAAATTGTCAGTAATTATCCTAATCAAGAAAAACTTATTAGAAATCTAGCGAAAAAAGATAATCTAGAAAGAAAAGGTATTTTTGGTGTTAATCTAGTACAAATTATTCCCACAGAGATGATGGTGGCTCAATGGGACTATAATCAAGAATTTAAAGAAAATAAGCCTTCAATACTGAAAGATTTTTTCTATTCAGTAATAAAAACCATTAAAATCTGGGCAAAAGGAATAAGATTACCATTCATTTCTGTTAGTGTGTTAGCAGTTGTGGTTGGAACTGCAGTCGCGTATTATGAGAGTAAGAACTTTGATTGGTTATATTTTCTTCTAGCGGTGGTTGGTATTTTAGCCTTTAATGCTTGTGTTGATTTAATGAATGATTTCTTTGACCATTTATCAAGAAACGATGAAGTTAATGAAAAACTCACCCCATTTTCAGGAGGATCTCGTATGATTCAAAACAAACTTTTCTCTACAGCTAGAACATTGACAGGAGCTATTGTCTCTTTCCTAATCACTCTTGGAATTGGTCTCTACATTAATTTTACAGTGACTGGAAACATTGTACTCTACATTGGTATAGTAGGGGCTTTTATTGGTATTTTTTATGTAGGAAAACCAATCAATCTTGCAAAATTCGGGTTTGCAGAAATAGCTATCTTCCTTAGTCTTGGACCAGCTACAGTTTTTGGTTCATATTATATACAACAAGAGAAATTTTCTTGGACACCCATCTATGTGTCTATAATAGTTGGGCTCCTCATCACTTTAGTGCTATTTATTAATCAGTTTCCAGATTACGAAGCAGATAAAGAATCTGGGAGAAGGAATTTTATTGTTTTAGTTGGAAGAGAAATATCCGCCATAATATTCATCATTTTCTTGAGCTTAACTTATGTTATCCTTATAATATTAGTAATTCTCCAAATTTTACCCTACTTGAGCCTAGTTACTTTAGCTTCGCTCCTATTCGCTGTGAAAGCTATGATAACAACTAGAAAATATCATGATAACTATTTAAAAATGATTCCAGCTCAAGCAATGACTATACTTACAACTCTATCTTATACTATCTTACTAGCTATTTCCCTATTTGTTTCTGCTGCAGTATGGTAAAAAAGAGGATTATTCCTGAATTCTTTTTTTGTTTTTCATTATTAGTTTTCCATTCTTAATTATCATATTTGTATGATTAACTGCATACTGATATGGAAGTGAAGATACGCTAGGAAGATCTAGAATCAGAACATCAGCATTCATTCCAAGATCAAGACTACCTATTTGCTGTTCTCTGTTAAGAGATTTTGCTCCACCATAGGTTGCAGCTAACAAAGCTTCTTCTGGTAACATCTTCATCATAAAGCAGCCAAGAGCTACAACAAATTGCATATTTGTCAAATAACAATTAGGATTAAAATCTGAAGACAACGCAACTGTCACACCTGCATCTATGAACATTCTATAATTTGCATATTTCTTTGACATTAGAACAAAAGGCGTTCCTGGGAGTAAATTTGCAACTACTCCAGCATCTGCCATAGAACGAGCAGAAATTGCTTCAGCTTTTAAGAGATGGTCAGCTGATGTTGCACCTATATTTGCAGCCATTAATGCTGCACCTACATTTTCCATCTCGTCTGCATGAAAGATCGGAAGAGCACACGTCTGAACTCCAGTCACGTGAAACGATCTC
>BPTM01000102.1 GCA_023705945.1 Candidatus Heimdallarchaeota archaeon | reverse complement strand
TTCCCCAAAATTCTGGTGTAATCCCTTCATAAGTCGGGTTTTTGATCATTTTAGTCATCTCACCATTTTCAATCTTCCAACCTATTTCTGTACCAAATTGAAAATTCATGCGTATGTCATCAATGCTCCAGCTTCTATTTGTTTCTAAGAAATATCCTTCTTTTGTATCCTTAATTAATTCATCGAACTCCCAATCTCCCGGTTCAAGGTTAACATTAGTCATCCTTACAATTGGTATTCTATCATGTCCCATAGAACGTGCAGCTCCAGAACTTCTTTCTAATCCAATAGCTTTGGCTGTTTCTCTTGAAGACATGAATCCAGTGAAAACCCCTTTATCCACAAGAATATTTTTCTGTGCTTGTACTCCTTCATGATCATAATAGAAAGTGCCCAAACCACCCGCAACTATTGCATCAGCAACCATCGTAACTAACTCGTTTCCATACTTGAAATCTTTATTCAAAAGATCTGGTGTAAGAAAACTAGTTCCTGCATAAGCGGCTTCATAACCAATTGCTCTATCTAATTCTGTTGGATGCCCGCAGCTTTCATGTACTTGAAGTGCAAGTTGTGAGTGACCAAGAATAATAGTTGCTTTCCCACTTGGCATCTTTTCTGCTTTTAGTAACTTTATTGCCTCATGAGCAGTTTGTTCTGATACATCTACAAGGTTAAGGCTTTCAAAATACTCATGACCTTGTGTATGGAAATCGCCTCTGAAACTTGCAGGTAAACTTCTTGTTTGTACTTCTCCTCCTTCAACAGCCGTAGCCGCAACTCCCCCACCACAAAATACAATTGTTTGATCTATTTTTGTTCCTTCAGTTGTATATAGAACCATATTATCCTTTCTACTTACATAATGACTAGTTGCAACCTTAATTCTCTCTGATACTCCTTTTATTCTTTTTACACACTCTTGAAGTATTTCTATTTTTTCACTTAATTCCACGTCAAATGGATCTTTTTTCATTGGAGTTATTACAGTATCTTCATGGATAGGCTCATCTGATAATTCAATATCAAATCTTTTAACTAAAGAAGAGGCTTTAGCTATCCTTACAGCTTTGTTAACTAATTCAGTTACTTTCTCTCTAGTTAACTCATTTGTACTAGCAAATCCCCAGCTTTTGTTTACCAGACATCTTATTCCAATGCCAACTTTGTCTATTCGACTAATCCTATCCAAAGTTTCATTTTTATAAGATATCTCTTCCATCTGAGTATTCATGAATTTAACATCTGCATATTCAACATTATTTTTTTCACAACATTTTATTCCATATGCAACAAGATTAGCAACATTCTCAGTTTTGTCGCGCATGATTTCAGATTTTAACACTTGTTAAAAACCTTTTTCCAAAGAAATTGTGTTTGTTTTCAAAGTAAAATAGTATCTCTATTTTTTGTTAACTGAAGCTCTTAAGGACATCACTCAGTTCTTCAATCCGACTTATACCTCTTTTTCTAGTGAATAAACCCTTTATTGAAATTGTTTTACCAATGTCAAAATCTTCAGTTTCAGCAATTTTAGCTAAACCTTCTTTTGCAGCTTGTATTTTATCCAAATAGTACGATTCTTTGATTAGCTCATAGATCGGCATTATTGTTGCCTCTATAATCTCTAAAGAAGTCCTAAAAGTTTTTAGAATTAGGGTTGGTTTTGTATAAAGAATATTGAAAACAACTTTCTCTTCTATTGTACCGAAGATTTTTGCCAAGCAAGAAATCTCTCTTTCCAATTTTGATATTTCGTCGCTTTCATAGGAAGCTTTTTTCTTCTGTAAGATGTTATTTAGTGCTTTTATACCTTCGTAGAATGATGTTTCGTCAATTGAATACATCTTGTGTTTAACTGCAGTGATTTTACCAAGTTTTTGTATAGCTTCTGAATAATACGATTCTTTGATTAAGTCTTCTACTTTATTGTAGAAATGAATGATTTTGTTTACAATTTCTATATTTTCTTTGTGCTTTTCTGAAAGAAAGGTGATATTTTCGTCAATTTGGTTTACATTTATAGATAATTGGTCAAATTCAAAAGGAGATAATTCTCCATCTTCGAGTATATTGTCAATTTCCCAACCACTATCCAGACATTTGAACAAAGAAGATTCTAGATTCAATAAAATTGCTGATTCTATTTTTGAAAAACCATAATTTTCATTTCGAAAGCTCTCAGCTATATTGCTGATATCCTCTATATCCTCTAAACACTCCTCTGAATCTTGATTTAATGAGCTTTCATCATTCATTTTAGGCACATATCTTTAGTGAATTTATGCCATCTTTTCCTTTAAAACCTTTGCAAATGCTTTGATAAGAAGAAAAAATAGACGTTCTCTTAAATAGAGAAACTCTCTAAAATAGATTCAAGAATCAAGTTAGCAAATGTTATGACTTTTTCTTTCTCAGTATATTCATCAGTAACATGGAGTTGATCGAAATTACCAGGTCCTATTATTA
>BPTM01000101.1 GCA_023705945.1 Candidatus Heimdallarchaeota archaeon | reverse complement strand
CTGCAGGAGAAAATTGCCGCGGTGGGTGGACACGCCATCCTGGTGATGGAAACCTTCGAAATAGGCAGCGCCATGGCGCGTGAAGCAACGGAGACTGTAGCAGAGGAGGAAGCCGTCCTTATGTCAGTGACAGCCAAGGTGATCCGGTTCCCGGCTGATCGAAAGCGATGGGAGAGGGTGGTTCCATGATAAAGCAGAAACAGCGGAAGGGGAAGGTGATATGAGCAGGAAATGGACGGTGAAGGGGATAGAAATCTGGGCGCTGGCAATATGTACGGCGATCATAATGATGGTAATTTGGGGGGCCAGGGAAATAATATTAGGGGTGTTCGGAAATAATATTAGGGGTGTTCAGGATATAAAGTGCGCGGGGAAGGCGGTAGGAGGCCCGAAGGTCGACTCCATCCACCACCGGGTTGGTTAGCCTTCCGCCGCGCGCTCTTTGATTATGATGCGCGGGGAAGGCGGTAGGACTCTAGAAGGTCGGTTCCGAGTGGAGGCAGACTGCTTAGCCTTCCGCCGCGCTTTCTTTGATTCGGGATCCCGGGCGATATTAAAGAATCTGGCGGGGGGAACTGGGGGGACTCGCTAAGACTAGGAGCAAAGAAAAGGGGCGCGTTCCCGGACGCGCCCCTTGAATTTGAGGGGTCGGGGGGAATGCCACCAGGTGGGCACCAGGCCGCAAGGAAATCAATTTGACGGTGATCCTGGGATCTGGCGGAAACAATACTTGTTACTTGTCCGCCTTTAAGGAATCGCCAGCCCCACGTGGCCGGCAGGCCTGGGGATCCGGACCAGGTCAATCAGCTGCAGACCTGGGGATCCGGGGACCGTGGTCCCAGCTGCCGCGGTGATTTACCGGATTAAACTCCTGAATTAAACTCCTGAATTAAAAAGTATAGCTTTCCATCCCCGACGGGGAAACTGAATTAAACTCCTGAATTAAACTCCTGGATTAAACCGTATAATTTCCCATTAATTTTAATTATACAAACGGAATCCCCGACGGGGAAACTGAATTAAACTCCTGAATTAAACTCCTGGATTAAACCGTATAATTTCCCATTAATTTTAAGTATACAACTGGTCTTCTCAGCTCTCCCGAAAGACTCGGCCAAGGAGGTCGAACCGGTCTTCGCGGTGGCAGGCCATGCCGTGATCACCAACGCCAGCGCCTATGGGAAGTGTGTTTGTGTGCCAGGGACAATCTTGGAGAGGCAAAGGGAGCGGGGAAACAGGAATGAATTATCGTGGGCGCACAAGTTTGAATTTTCACTTCCACCGTGAGCCTGGATCTATGGATCCGCGGGGATCCCAAAAAAATGGGCCTCCAGGATGCCCTGTAAGGCCCGATCTCTGCCAGCCCGGTAGAAAGTCTCAGGCCTCCGCCTTGCGTTTTGCCAAGGCATAGCTGCGGCCCCAGGATGGGAAAATTCATTGCGGCAGCTGCACGTAATCCGGGGACCGCGGCGGGAACTATATACTGCCTGGACTGATAAAGCACAAATCAGCACGCCAATTATTACCACCGGGGAATAACTTCCAAATCTTTACGACGAAAACTTTTGCCGGCGCCGGCGATATCCGGAGGATCCGTCTTGTATACTAATTGAAACTCAGTGAAGGATGGGAATATTCTAAGCGGCCGCGGCCTGGAGATCCGGACCAGGTTAATCAGCTGCAGCCGGCAGGCCTGTGGATCCGGACCAGGTCTACCAGGTGCCGGCAGGCCTGAAGATTCGGGCCGCGGTGATTTACCGGCGAATCCATCCCGGTAACCACGACCAATTGTTGTTTCATGGTTCATTCTCCTTTGTTGTTTCCTGATGTGATTCTTTCCCTTTGTTTCGCCTCACCCAGAACCGTATCTTTGCACTGTTGCACCAGCTCTCGATGC
>BPTM01000100.1 GCA_023705945.1 Candidatus Heimdallarchaeota archaeon | reverse complement strand
CAAAGGTAGCCCCTCCCATGGGAAACACGGTCGCAAGTCATTTATGGTGAGCTTTGGCCCAGCTTTCTCAGCATAATGAAAGGTAGCATAAGTTCCTGCCGCACCCAGTCCGCCTATTAGTCCCACAATTAGAAGTGTCTCGGGGTCTAATCCAAACAATTATTCGCCTCTCTTCTTTCTTCCCTCGAGCCATTTTTTTAGGTCTACGTCGGGGTGTATCTCACCCTCATAGTGCTTTTTGATCTCCATGGTCTTTTCCTCAAATTCATCGGCGACGTTACTCGCCTGAGCAGCAACCTTTTCCAGGTCTTGGGTATCTTTTATGGCATTAAGGCTATGCCTTAATTGCCTTGACTGCTCTACTGCCCATCGCCCAAGGGGTTCTTCAAGTTCGGGAAGATTCATTATCTGCTGGGGTGACAGGTCAAAGCGCTCCATCGTGTTTAGCTCCTCTCTTGCATGTCTCAATCGTCTTGTTACCTCTTTGTTATCTACCCCCTCACTCCTGGCAAATCTCATAGCTTCGTTGAGACTACCTGACACCTCTGAAAAGTGCTCAGACGAGCACACTATACATGCCGTGCCCTGGGCAATTTTGTCCTCTTTAGATGGCTCCCTGCTCTCCTCAACCTGAGTAGGTGAGGTCGTCCCCTCAACCCTCAGAGACGAGGCAACATTGCTAATTTCTTGACGCCCTGACTTAATAAGCTCACGGGCATCCTCCACCACCTCCCTAACCGGGTTTGCCTTCCTTAGAATTTCAGATCTTCTAGGTGGCTTGAATGGTAGTTTCGGTAATTGCATATCAACCCACTAATGAAAAAGGCGAGTAGCAACTACTACCCGCCTTTTTCTCTGTTTCCTAAATTATAACATTAAGCCCAAAACTCAACAACGGGATGCTTTGATAACACCTCGGCATCATTTTCCAGGGGGTCTTTGGAATAATAACGGTCAACCATTTCGGGGGAAGATGAAAGTCGCCACCTCATAAACATCTTGGTAGGCAAGGCACCACATAAGTCGCGAAGAGTAGTATCCAAAGCCCGGCGAAAACAATGCCAGCCGCCTCCATCTCTGTCCTCAACCCCTGACTTAGCATACAACTTCTTAAACATGAACGACATCATAAACGGGGAATAGTCTATGTCAAAGCTATATTCTTTTAAGTAGGGTATGATTTCATCAGCAAGCAATTGCGGTCTCTGCTCGCCGCCTTTGACAGTGTGAACAAAGATGGTCTTTTGGTTAAAATCAAGGTCCTCTTGCCTTACCCTTAGAAGCTCCTCTCTCCGGTACCCATAAATTGAGGCCAGCGATAGGTAACAAACTTGGGGTAGCTCTAATCTGTCATTCCTAGCGGCAGTTACCATCTGCTTAATCTCATCCAGAGTCAGAACTAGCTTATCGATGGCTACTCCCCGGGGCATGGCTCTCTTACCTATGTCCCACTGGGGACCGGGCAGCGACAGTGCCTTCAATATTTCAGCTACTGCCGACGGGGCATCGGGATTTACTGAAGATATTAGCCTTGTTTTCTCTGCCTCATGAACAGCCTTGGCAGCGTCGAAGACCCTCTTAACGATGCCTATGATGTTTCTTATAGTTAATGGGGCGTATCCCTCATCCTCCAATGAGGTTACAAAATCATTGACTAGCGTTTTATTCCACTCAGTAAAGGGCTTATTGCCAGCAAATTCTAAAAATTTCTTACAGTAAAAAATACGACTATTCCTGGTCTGCTCCGATGAGCGTGATAACTCACCGAGAAAATATTCAATTATGGCTTGTTTATCTATTGACATCCTGCTCCTTACTGTTCTTGTAGCGGGGGTGGGATTCGAACCCACAGCCGAAAATCCCACATACCTCACCTACCCATTCTCCAATACATCAAGCCTAGAACTATACCAAGCAAAACAAGCAGCCCTACAACCACCTTCCAGGCTATATCCACCCATGAAAAAAATCCACGCCCATTTAATTCACCCCCTTTCATTGGCTTGGTAGCGGGTGTGGGATTCGAACCCACGTAGACTAGCTTATGGGACTAGTCGGGCAACCAACAGCCTCCACGCGACACCACTACTTCTCCACTCAGTTTACAGCAAAAAATTGCTAAAGTCAACAATTAGTGTCAACTGTTGGCAGTTGTATAGTTACTTAATGCCTAATTCCTTTTTAACTTGGCTCCAAGGCTTAACACGACCCTTCTTTATATCCTTGAGTCCCCGCTTAACTCCCTCTATGGCTTCATCAATTTCAGCATTGGTCATACCCTGTTTTTTTAAGATTTCCCTTGCTTTTTCCTCACTCATTCTGCTTCCCTCTTTCAGCGTAGTCTAATAACGTAGGCGTGTAACGTAGGTTATACGCTAACCTTCAAGTAATGGGCGTAATAACCTATATCAAAAGCAATGGCTAACTTGTCCAGCAGTAATTGATTAAACTCAGGGGTATTTGGGAAAGACCCTGTCTCCGTTCCGGTTAAAATTAGCCCCATGAGCGAATTAGTAGCATTTACCCGGGCTGGTGCTAGGTCCTTCTTAATTTCCGACCGCTCTCCCCATTGTTTCACTGTATCAATCATCTCCATAGCCTTGTCGATATCTACCTCAAATTCTCGAACCATTTTCACTCCTTTGTATGCGTATAACGGCTCTCATACGCTACAAGATCCCCTTCATAAAGTTATCTCCCCCTAGAGCACGAAACTGCTGCCTGATTCGCCAGGCCATCATATAGACCGCCTT
>BPTM01000099.1 GCA_023705945.1 Candidatus Heimdallarchaeota archaeon | reverse complement strand
TAACAGAAGACATTCCAACTGGTCTTGTTCCTTTTTCTGAGCTTGCTAAAGCTGTTGGTGTTGAAACGAAGAATATTGACTCGTTGATAAGTTTAGCATCAAAAGAATTGAAAGTAGATTTTAGAGAGAAAGGAAGGAATCTACAAAGCTTGGGGCTTAACCCAAGAACGATTTTTGAAGACCTAAGAAGAGTATCTGAAATTGAAACACTAAGAGAATATAATTAAGAGGGTGAAATCATTTGAAAAAAATACTTGGAGCTTGCATTGGAGATTGTGTTCATATTGCGGGAATACATCGATTTTTGCAATTAGCAGAGAAACAAGGATATGAAGCAGTTTTCTTGGGTCCAGCTGTAAGTATAAATCAAATCATCGCTGCTATCAGAAAATATAATCCTGATATAGTAGGTTTAAGTTACAGATTAACACCTGAAGCAGGTGTTAAAATAATAAAACAAATTAAGGAAAGGATTGTAGAAGAAGGATTAGAAAAAAGAGAGTTTATTTTAGGAGGATTACCAGAACTTATTCAGAAGGAAAAACAAGAAGGATTTTTTACTGTATATTTTGAAGGGGATGATGCAGAAAAAGCAATAGCTTACCTTAGAGGAAGTGTGGTTGAAGATAGATATTTAGTACCCCCTCAAAACATCCTTGAAAGGATTGATTATAAAACGCCTTTTCCTATACTAAGACACCATTTTGGATTACCTTCTTTAGAAGAAACCATTAATGGCATTAGTAAAATTGCTGAAAGTAAATGTTTGGATATTATTTCTCTAGGAACTGATCAAAATGCACAAGCTCATTTTTTCCATCATGAAAGAATGAGCTCAGGTAAAGGTGCAGGAGGTGTTCCTGTGAGAACAGAAGAAGATTTTGAACTTCTCTATCAAGCTTCACAAACAGGAAATTTTCCTTTGTTAAGAACTTATGCTGGAACTGATGATTTGATAGAATTAGCTCAGCTTTATGTTGATACTATAAATAATGCCTGGGCTGCAATTCCTATTTTCTGGTTTAATCAAATGGACGGTAGAGGTCCAATGGAATTGAAATCTTCAATAATTGCACATTTAGAGGCAATAAAATGGCATGCAGAAAGAGATATCCCTGTTGAGATTCTTGAATCACATCATTGGTCATTGCGAGACTCTTCTGATGAAGTTGCTATTGCTGCAGGATTTTTAGGAGCTATTATATGCAAAGAATTGGGAGTAAAATCTTTTATTTCTCAATATATGTTTAATACACCACCTCAAACAAATCAGAGAGATGACTTAGCAAAAATGCTAGCACAGAAGGAATTGATTGAATCTCTGCAAGATACAAATTTTACAGTATATACTCAAACAAGAACGGGATTATTTAGTTATCCAATTGATTTATCTATGGCTAAAGGACAACTTGCTCAATCTACAATGTTACAAATGCAACTTAATCCTCAAATTGTTCATGTTGTAAGCTATAGTGAAGCAAATCATGCTGCAACCCCTAAAAATGTTATTGAAAGTTGTAAGATTGCAAAACAAGTAATTATAAAGTGTCTTGAAGGACAGCCAGAAATGATTTGGGATCCATATGTACTTAAAAGAAAACAGGAGCTAAAAGAAAAAGCAGTAAAAATAATTAATTCAATCAAAACTATTGGATCTGTATTAGATCCCGATGTTCTTTATAAAAGTGTAAATATGGGAATATTATACGCTTCTCAACTTGATTCTTACAGATCAAATGAAGCTAAAATAAAAGAAAATATTCTTTACTAATCTACAAAGAGGAATCGTACTTAAACTTAGAAGAATCATTCAGCAAACAAGACATTTTGTCATTTGTCAAACAGAAAATATAACCATAATGTCGATTTATTTGATTAAATAACCAAAGGTTTTGCACAATATTCTTTTTCTATGAAATAAAAAAGCCTTTATATAAATGCCATGAAGAATAGTGTTTAATGCCCATTACTGTACTTATAGCAAATCGTGGAGAAATTGCTATACGAATCATTAGATCGTGTCAACTTTTAAACATGAAAACTGTTGCAGTTTTTATAGATACAGAGTCAACATCTCAACATGTTAAAATGGCAGATGAAGCTTTTTCGCTGGGAGATGGCACAGTACAGGAAACTTATTTGAATATCCGAAAAATCATTGGAATTGCTTTGAAATCTGGAGCAGATGCTATACATCCTGGTTATGGTTTTCTAAGTGAGAGTTCGGAATTTGCTAAAAACGTAGAGAAAAATGGTTTGATTTTCATCGGTCCTTCCTCTACAATCATAGAGAATCTGGGAGATAAGATAAAAGCTAAAAAATACGCTAAGGAAGTAGGAATTCCAACAATCCCTGGTTCTGAAGGATACATAAATTCTCTCGAAGAAGCAGAAGGAGTAGTTTCTGAAATTGGATATCCTATTATTATAAAATCTGTTTTTGGTGGTGGAGGAAGAGGTATGGAGATTGTTAAATCCCATGAAACACTTGAGATAAGTTTAATGGGTTGTCAAACAATATCAGAACGGTTCTTTGGAAGAAAAGAGGTGTTCATTGAAAAATACATATCTGCCCCAAGACACATCGAAATTCAGTTCATAGCTGATAATTATGGGAACACCATTCATTTAGGTGATAGAGAGTGTACAATTCAAAGGATGCATCAAAAAGTCATAGAAGAAGCCCCTTCCTTCCTTTCAGAGGAACTTAGAGAAGATCTTGGAGAAAGAGTGTGCAATTTAGCTAGAAACATCTCGTATTCTAATGCAGGTACTGCTGAATTTCTTTGGAAACACGGAAAAGTTCTTTTTAATGAAATAAATCCCAGGATTCAAGTTGAGCATCCTGTAACAGAAATGATTACAGGAATAGATATTGTAACACAGCAATTGAGAATTGCTGCAGGTGAAAAATTAGCCTATAAGCAAGAAGAAATCGAGTTTCGAGGGCATGCTATTGAATATCGAATTAATGCTGAAGATCCTTTACGCTCTTTCTATCCTCAGTCAGGAAAGATAACAGATCTTAGAATTCCTGGAGGAAATTTTGTGCGATTTGATACTTTTGTAACTCCATCATCAAAAGTTACTGATAGATTTGATTCCTTAATTGGTAAACTAATCATTTGGGGAGAGAATAGGAAAGAAACCATAGAACGTTCTCAGCTTGCTCTCAAAGAATTGTCTATAACAGGGCTTATAACAAACATAGGTCTTCACAGGGCAATTTTAGAGACAGAGGAGTTTAATATACGAGATCTTACAACAGATTTCCTTCAGAGAAACAACATCCAACTAATTTTAGCTAATTATGAGAAAACAAAACTTGCTGCTGCTTATTCTGTTTATGAAAAACATAAGAGTAAACTCGACTCTTTCCAAATGCATATCCAACATAAAAAAACAATGAACAATCGATGGAAACAACAGAGCAAACTCGAACAACAGAGTAATTATCGTTAGTTAGTATTTCTGAGGAATAATTATGAAGAAGAAAGTAGTTTATCGTGGGAGAGAATACATCGTAGAAACACTGAGTGAGGGTAAAATATCAATAGATGGGGAGATTTATTCAACAGATGTAACTCATGGTGTGAAAAACATTTACAAGGTTATAGTTGATAGACAGCCATTCACAGTAGAAGTAAAAGATGGGGAATTTTATATTGATGGTGAAGAAGCAAAAATTGAAGTTAGACCCCATATACATATTGAAGTTGGAGATGAATTTTTAGAACAGGAAAAAAGCAAGAGAATTACAGCTCCAATTCCTGGAAAAATCGTTCAAATTCTGGTTAAAGAGAATGATTCTGTAACTAAAAACCAAGAATTAATGATCTTGGAAGCAATGAAAATGAGAAACAGGATTTTCTCCCCAGTTGATGGAGTTGTTTCCAAAGTTCATGTAACTGTAGATACAGCTGTTAAACAAGATCAGAACCTTATCGATATTGAAGTGAAGTAATTTTATAAGTAAGCTTCAAAAAATCTTGAGAAATAATCCTTCATAATTTCAAAATCTTTTGTTTTTGAAAATTTATGATCCGCTCCAGGAACTATTCTCATTTCTTTGTCAATTTTATCAGGTATTTTAGCATACAATTTTTCTATTTTCTCCACTGGAACAATGTCATCTCTATCTCCAGTAATTATCCTGACTGGACATTTGAGATGAAGAGCTTGTTTCATGGGATTGTAATGTCTAGATTGAAATAGAAAACTATTCCTCAAGTTTATTCTTGGGAATCGCATCTGCTTACTCGCTCTCCATAATTGGACTAATCCATCAAACATTTTCATTTTTGGTATCTCCTCAGTATCATAGACTGGTGAACGGATAGCTAAACATCTTATTCTATCGTCTCTTGATGTATGACATAAGGCCATTGCCCCTCCAAAGCTTTCCCCTAATAACCCTATTCTTGAGGGATTAATTCTTGGATGATGAACCAATTTTGAAAGTACAAGGTTGATATTTTCTTGAGAATAAATATACTCGAATAACCCCGTGCTTTGTCTTACTCCAACATAATCAAATGCAAAATAAGCATAGTTTTTCAAAGTAAAAAATATAGCAAATCGAGTTTCCTCTTTTTCTGGTTCAAACCCTGGCATACCATTCAAATGTAAAACTAAAGGAGCTGGTTTCTTCGAATCCGGAAGAAACAACATCCCGTTAATTAGCTCTTTTCTGAATTGTATTTGAATAAACTCTTTTTTCATTTATTTCACTTTCTTTTTATTTCACAGAAGCTTATTGAGTAATTTTTCGATCTCTGATTGTTGATTTGGAACAAACTTGGATCTTTAGAAAATGTTGTATCTAGCTTTTCAGATAACTTGACCTTATAGCTGTTACCTTTCTGAGCGTCAGTTACTTCTATATCATGAAGACTAATGTTCAATCCCTCTCCAAGAGCTTTTGATACAGCTTCCTTTATAGTCCAATAAACAGTTCCCAATTCTTTATCATTAGAGATGGTACTCCTTTCCCGTTCAGTAAAAGCTTCCTTGTAAAAAGATTCATTCCTCTCTTCTATTTTCTCGATATCAATTCCTAAAGGTATTGTACCTATTGCAGCTAAAGCATAATTCTCTGAATGAGAAATAGATATGAACAAATCTGATTTCTTTTTGTTTTTCAGATTATAAATATAAGGTTGTCCTTTAGCTGTTTTTCTTATCTCTATTTTACCAAAAACCTTGGGATCATTCTCAATTTTCGTATATAATTCCTTTGCAGCTATTAGTCCAGCTAAATACTCCATTTTTCGTTTGTTATTTTTTATTTTCTGAAAAGCTGTTTTTTCTTGGCTTTTCATGTATCGTATTAGTTCTTCTGGAGTTTGATTGTACTTTTCTAATACATTCTTTATAGGAACAATTTTCACCTTTGTATCTTTTAGTAAAGAAGACATCTCCCAATATTCCTTTATTACAGCTATCTTTTGAATAACTTCTTCAGAAACATCAGTTGGGAATTGAGTATGAATCAATCCTAATTTTTCCAATCGAAGAATTATTTTTCCGTCTTTGTCGATTGCTTCAATGTTAAAGTAGCTATGAGTATCAACTTTTGAGATAAACTCAGAAACGACATATACAGGTTCATTCTTGCTGAAGAACTCTAGTTTCTCTATAGTAGAAGGAAGTGAGATGCTTTGGTTTACGATATAATCATATAATCCTGCAGTTTGAAGCGCTGCTTCAATAATCAAAGGTTCTACAAGAGTTTTCTTTTTCTTATCTGAGAATAATTTAAGACCCGGCAAACTGACTTTAGCTACAGCTTTTTCATTAGATAGTTCTACAAGTTTTTCTAATACTTGAAAGCTTGGACCATGGAAGAATACAGAATATATATCCTTCTTTGATAATAATTCAATTCTTGGAGTTGTGACAATATGTTTAGTTTTCATACTTCTAGTTTTCTTTGCACTTGATTCTATTCTAGCGAAGAAATGTTCAATTTCTCTTCTTCTAGAGCTATCGGCTTTTGAAATGAACAAAGAATTGAGTTGAAGAGTTTGGGAAACAACATCATATTTCACAAAAACATCCTTACTATCAATATTCTGTAATTTGACAGCAGATTTGAATTCAATATCTTTTAACACATCAGCTGTTTTTGATGATGAAAGACTATACATCTCAGTAAACATCTCAATACCCATTACCCCAGGGAAAAATGGTACATTTTGGATTTGATGATCATTCATATACAAATCTGTTAGTGTAGAGATTGTTTTCTCTCCTTTGAAAACTGAATCTTTGAATGAAAGGTTTTGAATCATTGGCAAGGTGCTTATCTCAATTTTACTTGATGTTCGTTTCAATTTTTCAAATGGTCCTAATCCACAGGAAACAACAACTTCTGGTTGAGTACCACTAAAGAATAGATCACCAAAAAGAGAGGTTCCTTTGTTGAGTGGAATTGGATAGATACCTTGAGATTCAAGTATATCCATTATTGAACCCCGAGTAGCCATGCCTACATTCCCCCAAGCTGACCAGTCACAAGCTAAGGAAGAAATTCCTTCTTGATTTAGCTTCCAACATAATCTGGAGAGATAACCATTAGCAAAAGAATAGTCAACTTGACCCATATTTCCATATCGACCTGCGATTGAAGTAAAGCAAATCAATCTCTTCAATTTCTTCTTATCAATAGCATTTAGTATGTTCCATATACCTTCAACTTTTACTGAAACTATGAGTTTTGAGAGTCCAAATTTCTTTTTCTTGAATTGCTTAGATTCCTCTAATCCTGCCCCATGAATGATGTGGGTGATTTTTGACTTTAGTTCCGTCTCAATCTTCACTATTGCTTCTTCTACAGCTTTTTTATCTGTTACATCAACTTTGGAATAGATTACTTCAATTCCTTGACTCTCAAGTTTTTTGATATTTCGTAGAACATCTAAATCAAATAGGAATCTATTCCAGTTTCGTTCTATCATAACTGGAGTTACTTTCTCTTCTTTTTCTTTGAGTTCCTCAATCATCTTCTGACGTTTCTCTTTCAGTTGTTCTTCAGTAAGAGCAAGCATATCAACAGTATAGTTTGATATATCTTCAATTCCTACAATTGCAACTTTAGGTTTAGATCTTGAACACAATTCTTCCAAACACTTGAAAGTAATTCCTCTTCCACCTCCTGTAGCTAAAACAACATCTTTGTCTGAAATTTCTATAGAAGTCATCTGAACAGTGCTTTCAGCTATATCTGCAGAAACTAAAGTGTAGCGTATATTATTTTGGAAAGATATTTCGATATAATCATCCCAATATTCCATTTCTTGCAGAATTTCACTTATTTTTTCAGAGTAAACATGCTTTATTTTCATGTTGAACTCATGTCCCAAAGTTTTGATAAAACCAGAGACACCTCCTGATAGAGGATATGAATCCTTATCAAATCCAAAATAAGCCTCTGATGATATCGCCATAAGAATCTGCTCCGAATTCAATTCTAAGTCTTGGAAAAGGAGGAAAAGTTTCTCGTAAATCTCTTGATCAATATAACCTGGTTCAGATTTAGAACTTGGAAGAATAATAATTATAGAATCATAGTTCTTATTTTCAAGTTCATTTGGTTCCTGATTAAGAAGTTTGAATATAGCATATCTAATACCTTGTTTTTCAAAAGCTGTAACAATAGTTTTAGATGATTTTGAATCTAAGTCAATAAGTAGATTGCTACGTGTAAGCATATTGATTTTGTCAGTTTCCTTTTTATTCAAAGGAACCGGGGCAGTAATTATCCTTTCAACGTTTACATCATCTTTGCTTTTCTTCTTTTCAATAGATTTTGGTTCAGTTTGCTGTTCAACGTTAATTGTTTCTTTTTTACTATCACTTGTTTGAGATGAAAGATAATCACAGATATCATTAATTGTTCTGAGCTCTGCAAGGTTGACAGAATCATCGATAGGTAAATCAAGAACATCTCTTAATTCACCGAAAATTTCAGCTTGTTTAATAGTGTCGATTCCTAAATCTTCCTCAAGATCCATATCGCTGTCTATAGTATCTGGCTCATAACCAGTTATAGAAGCAACAATCTCAATAACTTTAGATTGAAGGTTCTCTGATTGGACAATAACTGGTTTTGTGACTTCATCAGCAGTTGTAACTACCTTTGATGTACTTCTTCCAATAAACTCTGCAATTGAACTAGGGGTAGAAAAATCTGCTAAGTTTACAGTGTCATCAAAATCCAAATCCCAGTTTTCTCTTACAATGCCAAATATCTCTGCTTGCTTAACAGTGTCTACACCAAGATCTTCTTCAAGATGCATTTCAGCTTCAATGAGTTGGGGCTCATAGCCTGTTTTTTCAGCTATTACTTGAATTACATCCCTCAAGATCTCTGAAACTTCTGCGGAAGCTTTAGCAAGCTTCACAGTAGGAACCAACTCTCTTTGTTTCTTCAATTTCTTGCTTGTTCGAAGTTTTAAAACTCTACCATCATAGAAGAAACCTTCTAAGTTCCCTCCTAATTCTGCTAACCAAGCATCATATGAATCAATGTCATATCTATCCTCATAGGTATTAAGTCTGAAAGCTGTAAAAGCGATTTGAGAACCAAACCCAGCAGCTAACCTTATTGCATATTTTGCTCTCTTTTTCATACCTTTTGAGAAGTTTAAATCTTTGAAATTAGGATCAATTTCGTTTAAGTTTGCAATAGGTGGAATTACACCTTTTTCCATTGATTTAATTGCAACACATTCCTCAATTCCAGCACCCATGGCATGACCTGTAAAACCTTTAGTATTTACTATAACTAAATCTGCTACATTTGTACCGAAAATATGCCTTAAAGATTCAACTTCAGATTCTGCACTACCTCCTCTAGCAGGTGTATAGGTCTCATGAGAGACGAATATTCCTTCAGAAGCTAACTCTTTTCTTGTAATTTTATGTTGTGATTCTATGTCATTGACGAATGATTCAAATACTCTAGTGATGTGTTTTACATCCAATCTTGAACCGTGGAAAGCACTGTTTGCGAAAGTAGTCCCGATGAGATCAACAATAGGTTTAACGCCACGTCTTGTGTATGCTTGTTCATTTTCTAATACTAACCCAGCAGCTGCAGAACCAATAATCAATCCATGTCTATTCTTACCGAAGGGAATTGCAGCTTCTTCAACCTTATCTTTTGTTGTAACTCCACCAGCAACTAGGAAACCTGCACCAATCCAAGGTAAAAGGTTCTCACTAGAGGCATCATCAGCAGCTATAACTATTACCCGATTACACCGACCAGTTCTTATCCAATCTTCTGCTATTCCAATCGCTTGTGTTGTTGATGCACATGCAGCATTTATTTGTGTATTTGGTCCTTTTGCTTTAATCAGTTGAGCAAACTGTGAGTGTCCCATTGAAAGTACTCGATACAGAAATTCTCTACTGAAACTCTTTTTGGAATTAGATGTTAAGTGTTCAGTGATTTCTTTAACTAAATAATCGTATCCTGGGAAAGCTGAAGCAAAGATTATTCCTGTCTCGTTTTGTAGATCTTCTGGTAAAGCCCATTCTCCTTCCAACACTTTTCCTGTTGTTGTGGTGAACTCAGATTTAACTAAAGGTATTCCAGCATCTTTCAAAGCTTCTAGACCAGCACAGATTGCTAATTGAAAGGTAATATCTAAGGCATTAACAAGTTTGGGTTTTAAACCGAAATCTTCAACTGGATTAAATTCTCCTATCTGTCCTGCTAAATTGATTACTTGAGACATATCATCTATACTTTCAAAAGTAGCATTACCATCAGCTGATTTGATTAATCTAGTAATGTTCTTATTAAGCATCTCTTGCTTAATCTTATCAGCTACCGAATCAATGAAATTTTCACCTAAAAGGACAGCATCTATGTTCCCATCATCAAAAACATTTTTGCTCTTTCCTGGTATCCCAATTCCTACACCAGTAACACCTATTTTGATATGAGAAGTAGTTGATTCTGGAATAGATGTAACACGTTTTGCTTCACTAGTAGAATCTTTTTCCAAATATTTGGAATAAAGATTATATCCCAGTTTTAGATAATCATGTAGAGCTTCATCTTTGCTTAATTGCTCAAGTCCTAATGGTTTTGTAATTGTATGGGATTGATAAGCAACTGATGGTTCGTCTTTCTTCTCAGCAACATAAGTAGTTTCTGATAAGGCTTTTTGATAGATTTTGCTTATATTTTCAATTGTTTTACTTATTTTCTCAATCTCGTCTTCTTTTGGAACCAAAGTTGTAAACACTTGAATATCCTTTCTATTCTTCAATATGTCTTTTACAAATGAATGCAAAGCTCTCTTTGGACCAACCTCAACAAAAATTCTTCCACCTGCTTTGTATATCTCTTTAACTTCATCTACCCATTGAACAGAAGAACACACCTGGTCTAGAAGTAATTGTTGTATCTTTGCAGGATCTGACGGATATTTACTTCCAGTAACATTACTAAATACAGGAATTTCTGGTTTTCTATATGTTAAATCTGCTAATACTTTTCTCAACTCTTTCTCAACACTTTCAACTATTTTGGAGTGGAAAGCTGTTGATACTCTTAATTTCTTTGCAGTTATACCCTCTTCTTCTGCAATTTCAATAGCTTCATCAATCCCCTTATCATCACCAGAGATAACTGTTTGAGAAAGTGAGTTTATATTTGCAATAGTAACGTAATGGTCTTTAATACTTTCAACAATATCCCTTACTTTGTGCCTAGTTGCAAGCACAGCTGCCATTGAACCTTCTGTGTTACTACTTGCACTACACATGGCTTTTCCTCTTGCTATTACTGCCCTGAAACCGTCCTTGAATGAAAGGACTCCAGCAGTAACTAAAGCTGAATATTCACCTAAGCTGTGTCCAGCTACAAAGTCTGGTTTGATATTTTTTTCTTCTAGATATCGTGTGAGAGCGATTTCCACAACGAACAGAGCAGGTTGAGTAAATTTAGTATTTGTCAGTCGTTGATTATTAGCTTCTTTTGTTAATTTAGGTGAACCAAATAGAATTTCTGTGAGGCTGATAGAATAATAATTATCCCATACTTTTTCAGCTGATTTCAATGTTTCTGATATTATGTTAGAGTGTTTGCTTAAGGCTTCCATCATACCAATATATTGGCTTCCTTGGCCAGTATACATAAAGCAAATTTGCTTTTCTTTCTCTTTTCTTTCAATATGAGTTTCAATAAGAGAAGTGGGAGTCAACATTATTTTTCCTAATGGAGCTTCTGATAAATATGTTATCTTATCCTTATCATATTCCTCTATAATCGCATGGTAATTTGTACCTCCGAATCCAAAAGCAGATGCACCAGCTCTCCTCACTTCATTCTTACCCACTTTCCATTCGATTGCTTCTGAATTAACAAATACTGGAGATTGTTCCCAGTTAATCTTTGGGTTCAATGTTTCTACATTAACAGTTGGTGGTAATAATTTATTATGAAGAGAAAGTGTGGTTTTAATTATCGATGCGATTCCTGCAGCGCTTTTGAGATGACCAATTTGACTTTTTACAGAACCTACTGCAAGTTTCTTATCTATATTTCTGTTTTCAAAAACATCTTCTAGAACCTTCAATTCAACTGCATCCCCAACAATAGTTGAAGTTCCGTGAGCTTCAATATACTGAACATCGTTTACATTCAGTTCAGCTTTTTCCAAAGCCATAATAATAGCTTGTTTCTGTCCTTCGGGATTTGGAGCTGTTATACCCTTTCCTTTTCCATCTGAAGATGCACCGATAGACGATACAGTAGCATAAATTCTATCACCTTCATTAATAGCATCTTCTAATCGTTTTATAATGATAAAACCAGCACCTTCACCCATAACAAAACCATCTGCTTTCTCATCAAAAGGTCTGCTACCTATTCCAGAAAGAGCTCCAATTTTACTGAATTTTATATAAGTAGAAGCATCCATAGATCGATCTGCTCCACCTACTAAGGCAATATCATAATCTTTGGAATTAAGAGAAGCTATTGCAGTATCTAATGCGGCTATGCTTGATGCACATGCAGCATCAGTGGTCATCGATTTTCCAGTTAAATTGAAAACATTAGCAATTCTTCCGGCAATGACATTCGATAGTTCTCCTGGCATGGAATCTTCTGTTACAGCGGGATATTTGTGCGAATATGATTCTGTTAAGCTCTGAATAAATTTCTCTTGTTCAGAATCAGATAACTTTCGGAAAATTTCATTGTTCTTAATTTCTTTTTCAATTTCAGGGAAGAAGACTCTTCGATTAGTATATCTTTGAATTTCTCCTCCAAGTGAGTTCCCAATAATTATTGCCATATTTGTTCTGGTTTTTCCATCAGTGGGAAGACCAGCGTCTTCCAAAGCTTGTTTTGTTGCCTCTAGAGACCATTTCTGAACATCATCCATCTTCTCTGCTACCTTTGGAGGAATTCTGTATTGAATTGAATTGAAATCAAAATCCTTAATGAATGCACCAACTTTTGAGTATGTTTTTCCTTCAACATTTTTATCAGAATCGAAGTATAATTTTGGATCCCATCTATCCTCTGATACTTCTGTTATTGAATATTTTTTATTCAAAATATTCTTCCAATATTGATCAATATTCAGGGCATCTGGAAAAACACATCCTAATCCTATGATAGCAACTTTATTTTTTGTTGACAATTCAACCTTGTCAAACAATTCTTCATCTTCAACTGAAAGTGTTGCTATTAATGGTTCTATTTTTTGTATTTGGTTTTCTAAGAATGTCTCTCCATTTTGAATTACATCGAAATGCAAATCCTCTATTCTGTAAACATTCCTTTTTCTCCCTATTATTTCACCTGTCATAAAGACTCCAGATTCCAGTTGAACATCTGTTGAAATAGGAACAAATTGTGTGGTGTCTCCACCTGGTATGTGGTCATTATTCCACATTTCACCTTTTGCTGCAATCCTTAAAGCTCCCAGGTTATCCTTCTCATACAGTTCTTTTCTTTCTCTAATTGGTAAGCCTTTCCTTAATCTTTCTTGTTCATGTTCCAGAGTATCTCGAACAAATTTTGTTGGTATAGTTCTTGCACGTGTATTTACTGTTGAACCAATTACTTTGGTCTGAGTAGAATTGAGCAACTTTTCTTGATAGAATTGAGTCAGTGCTTGAGTTTCTACAATCTCTTCTGTAAACATATATCCAGTACCCATTTGGATACCTGGAGAAATAACTGAAAGATGTGAACCAATCATCCCAGAAAGCATAGCTGATGCTACTTCATCAGCAATTCCTCCAGCAAAAATGATCTTAACCTTATTGGTTACCCTGTTTCTAATGGAATCAAGATATTGTAGAGTGCTCTCCCATAAGATAAATGATGTTTGATTGCCAATATGGCCTCCACATCCATTTCCTTCAAGTATTAAATATTCAATATCATTATCCATTGCATCTTTAAATAAGGTCACTGCTGGTGCATGAAATAGTGTTTTGAAACCAAGTGCCTGGATTCTTCTAGCAAGCTGAACAGATCCAGCGGCAATTAAGCAAATCGGAGAGTTATATTTTTGAAGTAAAACAATATGGTCCTCTCTCCTTTCCTTTATCACCTCTAAACCTATTATACCTCCACCATAAACATCCTTAGGATCAAAGGTATTCTGAATTTCTTGGAACATTTCTTCAGCTTCTTCTTTTAGTAATCCACCTAGTGCAAATACTGGTAATGCCCCTTTAGCTAAAACTTCCTTACCAAAACTTGGATGATCTGTGATATTTGCCATAGGTCCTTGAATAATAGGAAATTGAACACCTATACTTCGTGCAAATTCACTATTTTCAGCAAATGGCCATTCTTTTGAAACGGTATCCAATTGTTCTCTGATAAGAACTGATAGATCTTCCAAAAATGAAGTTAAATTGGAAAATTTTGATTTAATAAATTTAGCAAAACAAACAGCGACTCCTAAAGGTAGGAGTGTATTCTTAACATTTTTATCAGCAAAGAAAAGAGATTCTTTCGCTAGATTTTCTACTGTTTGTAAAATATCGTTTCTCTGTTCACCTTTCTTGGATAGATTCTTAAAATTTCTAATAGACTGGTTAGCAATTTTTCCCATTAACCGGTATTTGAAATCTAATTCCTCTCCAACAAGATATGTATCATTTTCATCAAGGCTAGCAAGGTAGTCCTTTGTTTGATCATCTAAAGGACATTCAGGAAGAAGATACAGCTGTCCCTCAAGAACAACGCCAAGAGCTCCTCCTATAAAAGCTCCTACGATGTTATAATATCCAAACCCACCTTGAATTAGAAAAGGATAACCAGAATCATAGAATTCTTGAATTAATATAAAAGAGGATTTTTCTCCTACTTTCCCTCCAGATTCTATTCCTTTAACTAGAAAGAAGTCTACTTGTGACGCTTTTTCGTGTGCCTTAGCAAGATTATTAACTTCTGCAATTATCCAATTACATCGTGGTTTTTCATCTAACTGTGAATAATTTTCAAAGCTAGAAGAGATGATGATAATTGGGATAAAATCAAAGTCATTTAACCACTTCAGCTGTTCTTTGTTAGATACTCTTACTCCCCATTGTTTATCTGTTGGGATCTCCTTAAGGCATTTAAGAATAACTTTTTTAGTTTTAATTTCTGTTAAACCTTCAAGCTCAATTAAGCCTATTCCACCATTCGATGAAAGAGCTATTGATAAACTGGGATCATCTATTCCTCTGGGTGAATATCCCCATATGGGATATCGTACTTTAAGTTCTTCTTTTATTTGTTCAATAGTTTTCATTTTATCACCTTCACACAGGAGGGATTCCATGTTTTCTTTTTGGAGTCTGTTCTCTCTTGTTATGTAGTAAACTCAATGCGTTTACAATCTCCTTCCTCGTTTCTTCAGGTAATATCACTCGATCAATATACCCTAATTCTGCAGCTTGGTATGGATTAGAAAATTCTTCCTTGAAATCTTTGGAAAATTCCTGTAGTGCTTTATCTGAATTTTCTACACTTTTAAGCTTCGAACGGTAGATGATTTTACATGCACTTTCTGCACCCATTACAGCTATTTCAGCTGTTGGCCAAGCTAAATTGATATCTGTTCCTAAATGTTTGGAACTCATTACGATATAAGCTCCACCGTAAGCTTTTCTCACGATAACTGATACTTTGGGAACTGTTGCTTCTGAATAAGCAAAAAGCAACTTAGCTCCGTGCCTAATAATTCCTTCATGTTCTTGTTTAATTCCAGGAAGGAAACCAGGAACATCAACAAAAGTAAGCAGAGGAATGTTGAAGGAATCACAGAACCTAATGAACCTTGAAGCTTTATCTGATGCATTGTAATCAAGTGCCCCGCCTAAAAATAGTGGCTGGTTTGCAATAATTCCAGTTGTACTGCCGTTGAAACGTGCAAAACCTACAATGATATTCTTGGACCATTCTGCGAATATCTCAAAAAAACTATCGGGATCAGCAACTTTCTCTATTATTGATTTCATGTCATATGGTTCATTTTCTTCCTCAGGAATATAACTAGATAAATTAATCTCCTCTAATTCCTTCAAATCAACATTGATTGTAGGTGGATCATCAAGATTGTTAGCAGGTAAATATGAAAGAAGTTTCTTGGTTAATTCTAATGTAGCTTCTTCATTATCTCCTGCTAGATGGCTCACACCAGTTTTACGACTATGAACTTCACTTCCACCCAAATCATAAAATGAAACTTCCTCACCTGTAACCTCTTTAACTACTTCTGGTCCAGTCACAAACATGAAGGAGTTGGTTTTATTCATTATAATGAAATCTGTTAATGCTGGGGAATAAACTGCCCCTCCTGCACATGGTCCTAAAATCACTGATATTTGTGGAATAACTCCAGATGCTTGTGTGTTACGATAAAAAATTTCTCCATATCCAGCTAAGGAATCTACTCCTTCTTGAATCCTTGCACCACCAGAATCTAATAAACCAACAACAGGATTTCCTGTTTTAATGGCAAGATCCATGATTTTGCAAATCTTGTTGGCTTGCGCTTTACCTAAACTGCCTCCAAAAACAGTAAAATCTTGACTGTATAAATATATTGGACGTCCATCGACTGTAGCAAATCCAGAAACAACACCGTCACCTAACGGTTTTGTCTTGGACATTTCGAACTTAGTATTTTGATGAGTAACGAATGAATCAATTTCGACGAAAGAACCTTCATCGACAAGTATTTCTATTCTTTCTCTAGCAGTTAACTTGCCTTTCTGATGTTGATTCTTAACTCGTTTTTGTCCTCCACCCTCTTGACTTTTTTCACGTAGTTCATTGAGTTTGGAAAACTTCTTTTCATTACTTTGATAGTTAATATTCTTAGGTTTCTGATACATTAAAGTTCATTGTATTCACTCAAATAAAAAAAGCATCTTCTTTTATGAGAATATAAGGAAGGAAGTTTTTTAATGTACCACCAAATTGCGCGTTTAATGATACTCAAAACCCTCGTTAAAAAAATCATCCATTTTTCAACTGTTAACTCAACAATGGATGAAGCTTTGAGTTTTGTTAAAGAAGGTTTGGAACACCCTTTTCTAATCGTTGCTGATGAACAAAAAATTGGTAAAGGTAGAGGAAAAAATATTTGGTCTTCTCCAAAAGGTGGGTTTTATGGAACTTATGCTTTACCTCTAGAGAAACGAGCAACAGAACAACAGATTCTTTTCATGCATTATGCAGCAGCTGTAGCTGTGCAACAAGTTCTAGAAAAAGAGACAGTATTAGAGATTAAAACAAAATGGCCTAATGATATCTACTTTTGTAATAAAAAACTTGGAGGGATTCTTATTGAATACCTTTCTGGAGACAAACTGTTTCTGTTGATAGGAATCGGTGTAAATCTATTTGTCAATATTGATGACATTGCAGAAGATTATAGAAAAAAATCAATTAGTCTTCAATTAAGAGATACTCAAAACCTCACTATGGACAATTTTACTTCTAAACTATCTGATACTCTACTCAGATTTGTCGTTGAAATATTCGAGAACAGTTTTTCCAACATCATTGATTTATTCAACAGTAGATTGAATCATTTTGAGAAAAAAATCAAATTAAGAAATGGTAATCAATATTATTGTCGAGGAATTAATAATTCAGGAAAGCTTCATTTAGAAAATGAAGCGGAGATCATGCAATTAAACGTAGATGATAGTGAAATGATATTGGAAATGAGTTAATGCTTTAAATATCAAACCTAAAGTTTAAGAATGTGTGTTAAATTCGTGATGTAGGTGTCATAAAAATTGGTTACATCAATACCTTATATCATCAGTGTATTCCTAACTATTGGATTCTTCACTTTAGTCTTAGGACTTATTTTCTGGGTAATAAGAACAATTAACAGAACTGTTGCAAGCAGAAGAATAAGAAGAAAACTTGCTGCTGCTAAAATGGCAGGAGAGCAATAATCATCTTTTTTATTTCCTCTATCTATTCTTTCTAAGTATAAACATTTTCCAGCACCTCATATTTTCCAGTAAATTTTCAGTAGATTTAATTTGCTAAGGAATAATACTTTTATTAGGCAAGTTTCCCTTTCGTCTGCATAAACTTTAAAATAAAACCTAGAATTGTCTCATTATGATATCAAAAAAGTTGCAATTATTTGTTTTCTCACTTATTTTAATTATATCTCCATTACTAGGAGGTATAAATAGCTCTTTTGCAAAAGATATAGTACCTGCTTACGTTCATCTATCATGGCAAAACGATACTCTAACAACCATGACTATGTCATGGAAAACATCTGAAGAAACAGCTTCTATTGTTCAATATGGAATTCAAGATGTACTAGAAAATGAAGTTACAGGATCAGATGCAATTTGGCATGCAGTAGAAATAACAAATTTACAATCTAATACTATTTACAAGTATAGAGTAGGCAATGGTGATTCTTGGAGTAGAGAATTGGTCTTCAAAACGGGCAATAGCGATAGCGCTCATTTTATGGCTTGGGGTGACTCCAGAACATTTAGAGATGAAAGAAGGAAAATTGTTGAAGCAGTCAGTAAAATAAATTTTGATTTCTCAGATTTTGATGGAGACTTAGTTGAAACAGGGAGTGACACCACACAATGGTATCAATGGTTAAGTGATTTTGGTCCAGCAATTCAGAATAATCCATTT
>BPTM01000098.1 GCA_023705945.1 Candidatus Heimdallarchaeota archaeon | reverse complement strand
GATGCATCTATAGCTATTACAACGCTTGCAGCTATTTATCTTTTCTACTCAGATTCTATGTCTATATTGTTATTCTTCCTTATAATTATAATTAGAGGAATTGGAGATGTTTTTCACTTCACCACAATCGGTGCATTGATGCCAACAATGGTTCCCCAGAAGCATCTAAGTAGAATGAATGGTATCAACTATTTAGCTAATGGTGCGATAAATGTTATAGGTCCTACTGTAGCTGGTGGGCTTCTTGCAGTATGGAGAGAATCTGATTTACTTTGGGTAGATATAATAACTTTTGTCATCGCTCTAGTTCCTTTGATTTTTATTTCAATTCCAAAAGTTGCGACGACACTGAAGAAAGGTGCTAAATTCTCATTTTTCGCAGATTTCAAAGCTGGAATAAAAACGATACTGAATATTAGAGGAATGATTCCTTTATTGGTTATGTTTATGGCGGTTAATTTCTTTTTTACTCCAATAAGTACACTATTACCGCTTTTTGTGACTAAAACACATGCAGGTTCGGAAATTGACTATGCTATAGTAATAGCTTTCCTTCAAGCTGGAATGCTAATAGGTGGACTTGTAATGACATTTTTCAAGGGCTTTAAGAAGAAAGGGTTGAGTAGCTATCTTGCATTAGTATGGACATTTAGTACTATGGCTGCTTTAGTTCTTGTTCCAACAGATATTGATGGTCGATTCTGGATTATTGGTGGGATACTTCTCATAAGCGTTGTAGTTATGCCTCTTGTTAATGTTTCTATGATAACTGCATTTCAGATGATAGTTCCAAAAGAAAGCCTTGGAAGAACGATGAGTGTGCTTGGAACTATATCCTCATCGATAACACCTATCGCCATGTTACTATCTGGAGTTATTGGGCAATATGTCCCAATTGGGTGGGTGTTTCTAGGAACATCTGTTTTGGGATTAATATTTAGCACTGCAATCTGGTTTCTAACTAAGGCTCCACAAATTGACCAAGCAATCTCTGAAATACTTGAGAAACAAGAACAAATAGCAGCAGAACAACCAGTCAAATAGTGCTTCTTTAATTCAAATCATTTTTCTTTTTCATTTCATAACAATATTTTTCTATTTTTTGTATAATGATAAGAATTAAATGAAACCCGGATAGTTTGAATCATGCATAGATTATTTATGATTTTGAGTTCTGCAGATACTGTAGTTCATGATGAGTTAAGTTTCAAATATGCTTTTAATGCTTTGAAACAAGGATGGATGGATCAAGTGAGAGTCATTCTATGGGGTCCAACAGAAAAGATAGCTGCAGAAGATGAGGATTTCATTGAGCAAGTTAAGCTGTTAATAGATTCAGGAGTCGAGGTTTATGCGTGCAAATCATGCAGTGATAACTTTGGAACTAGCGAAAAACTATCCGAAATAGGTATTGATGTTAGATATACTGGAACTTTTGTTACAGAGATGTTAAAAGAAGGATGGTATCAACTTACCTTCTAGATTAGTTAAGAAGAGCACCTCATACAGTGAGGTGGAAATGTTTCACTTAAAACGGACTTCAATTCTTAGAAATCTATAAATCGAGATAGTTCTTCTTTGGTGATAGCTCCAATTCGCAGAATTTGAGGTTTAGGTAATGTAAATGTGATAATCGTTGACTCTATTCCTAGAGCCTTTTCTTGACTATCAATTATCATTGGGAGACTATCTTGAAAATTAATATATACATCATCAGCTGTTAATGGACTTGGTTTGTTAGAAATATTTGCACTTGTGGTAGCAAGCGGTTTTTCAAATTTCTTTATGATCTCTAAGGCTATTCTATTATTTGGCATACGAACTCCAATTGTATCTAAACTACTGGTGACTTTATCACTAACTTCTTTTTTTTTCTTAAGAATTATTGTTAAAGGTCCTGGCCAGAATTTCTCAATTATTGATTTTGCATCCATTGGTATAAATTCTGCAATCATTTTTAGCTGGTTCTCGGATGAAATAAGAGCATTAATAGGCTTATTTGTAAGTCTATTCTTTAATCTATAAATTTTATCAATCGCTGTTTCACTGAATATATCCCCTCCAACACCATAAACAGTGTCAGTTGGAAAGGCTATTATCTCACCTCTGTTTAGTAAAGATACAGCGTTCTCGATAATATCTTCATTAATAGAATGGGGATTTATCTTGACAATGTTTGATTGCATATCATTACTCAACCCTTGTATGAACTAATTTTATTTTCTCATATTACAAATTTTGGGTTAGAGAAAGTTTTTTTTGATAATATCTCTATTATCATCTAAGATGAATGAATCAAATAATAAAACTATACTTATTACTGCTCCAGGTGGAGGCATAGGAAAATCTATTACTCGATATTTAATTGATGATGGATATAGTGTCATTGGTTTAGGAGGTAAGGGAAGTCAAGATTATGTGAAAAAGCTTCAAGATTCAGGTATCGACATTCATTTTATTAGTTGTGATTATTTTTCTGAAGATTCAATCTCAGAAGCATTTAATGAAGCTAAATCTCTAACAGAAAAAATCAACGGATTTATTAACCTTGCAGGTGGTAGTCTCTTTTCAAAGAAAATTGATGAACTCACGTTTCCAGAATATCGAAAAGTTATTTCTCTGAATTTAGATTCAGCTTTTCTATTAGGAAAGAACGTTTTTGAGTGGATGAAAGAAACAGGAGGAGGGAATATTATCTTCTTTGGATCTACAACTGGTTCTAGACCAAGTTCAAAGAAGTTGCCTTATGGAGTAGCTAAAGCAGGTGTACATGCTATGACATGGTTCTTTGCAGAAGAAGGATCAGAATACAATATAATAACAAATACAATAGCCCCAGGATATGTATTAACTGATAGACATGTTAAAGATATTCAAAAGAAAGCTGAAATAACTCAACAAAGTTATGAAAGTCTTCTTGAAAAGGTTAATTCTAAGAACCCACTTAAACAGTCCTTAAAACCTGAGGACATTTATCAACTCGTAAAGATTCTTTTAACTACGAAACATATTCAAGGACAAATAATTAGAATAGATTCAGGACAAATAATTGGTTAAATTATTCTATTGACCCTTCAGGTGGTTCTTCTCCGCAAACTGGACATGAAATACCATATCTAAAGAAAGTATCGTGATCACTTTCACATTTGGATAATCTCTCTTCTACAACCTTTTGATCATCACTAATTTCAACTCTTTCCTCGAATTCATCCCTGTTCATCCATTCTCCTTTCATCATATCAGAAGTATATGGAACAAATATGAGATAAGAAAATAAAAACGGAACACCATCATTTTCTTCATTTTCATAGTTATCTTTATTCTTCTCAAGAATTTCAGTTAAAACCATCAAAATTTTGCGCATATCTTCTTTAGTAAAACGGTACATGACTCCTGGACTTACATTAAATTTAGGTAATGTCAATGGTGCTAGCCATTTAAGATACCAATCTTTATTCTCATTCATCTCCTCTTCTACTAAAAGCCTGTCCCTATGTAATAGTGCTGCATAGTGAGAAAGAATTCCTCGTATTTTCAGTATATTGAAAAATGTGAACTGCTTATGTGGTGGAGCAAAACCTGATGTCTGTATTTTATC
Source organism: Candidatus Heimdallarchaeota archaeon (assembly GCA_023705945.1). GTDB lineage: Archaea > Asgardarchaeota > Heimdallarchaeia > Heimdallarchaeales > Heimdallarchaeaceae > UBA460. The sequence continues at coordinate 6,251 of BPTM01000098.1, read as the reverse complement.
ATAGATATCTCTAAATTCATCATAGTATCTTTGAGGAATACTATAAACTTTCATTGTAACCTTTCTACCTTTTTCATTAAAACCTATTAGATCTTCAGTATCTAGAAGATTGAGATTTTTAGATTGCAGAATTTTGAGGTTATGGTAGACAGAACTAAGATGCATGTTCATGCTAGTTGCTATATCTCCTGCGGTTATTCCTGTAATCTCTGTTCCATCGATATTCAGGTACCTTCTTTGAAGAAAAACAGCATCCAGAATGATTGCCCAAACATCAATAGCTGTAATGTATCTTCTATCTTGAGCAATTTGGAAAATCCTTTCGACATACCATTTTTTACCATCAATTGGCTGTTTGGAATTTTCAGACATAAAGTACATTACTCCTGTTTTGATTGTCACAAAGCTTTCATTTTAATAGTTTGATTTCAGTTAATTTAATTTATATTCTCTAATATCCTTATAAGTTTTCATGAGTTTCGGCTGGTTTTACAGTAAATTTATCTGTGTTCTTTTCTCAAATTGATAATTTTCTAATAGTCAAAACAAGCTTTACTGATGAAATAACTACGCGTCGTTTTTTTTATCATTTTTTGTATATTTGAACATGTAAATTACTGCAACCGTAAATATTGCACAAATAACTAAGAATCCTAACGAACCTAGAACTGCTTGCAAAACAATACTCACTTTAATCAAGTTTATTTGTGCACAAGACCATTTTAAGTTTTTCCTAATTCTTGATAAGTTTCCTTTGCCGAACTTCTTTTAAGAAAAGGTTAATAGGTGCGCTTTATAGAGGTCATATAGGTGAGATATTTTGCGTTTCCCATGTGAATATATAGCCTCAACAATGCTTCCAAGCTTAAGAATTAGAATTGCTCATGATTTGAGGAGCAAAGGAAAATCTCAGAATGAAATTGCCAAATTATTGGGCGTGAAACAACCGGTAATTGTATCATATCTTCAGAAAAATATTGCTGAAACAGGAGATGAAAAAATAAACCATCATTTAGATGCACTTTCTGAATCGATTTCAAATATGCTTTTCACTCAAGAACCCTTGGATAAAGTTATGAGAACTATATGTACTAAATGCAAATCTTTACGTGTAGAAGGACCACTATGTTATATCCACAAAACAATCCTTCCCCAATTGGAGATTTATCATAAATGTGACATTTGTTCAGGTTATAAGGAGTTACCTTCGCTAGAAGATCGAAGTATCATCCTTTCAGAACTTAAGGCGATTTTTACTCAGCTTTCAACACATCCTACATTCTATAAATGGGTACCAGAAATCGGATCACAATTAGCTCAATCTGACAAAAAAGCCAAGGATTTAGATGACATTGCTAGTTATCCTGGAAGAATTATCAAAGTAAAGGAAAAAATCGTAACGGTGAGCAATCCTGAATTCGGATCTTCGAAAACAATGTCTTCTCTGTTACTATGGTTAAGAGATAAGCAATCAGATATACATTGGGTCCTGAGTTTTAAAAATAAACCAGAATTATACAAAAAGATAGAACATCTAAAAATTCCATATTTATCTACTGATTCAATTGATTCTAAATGGGAACAAACCCTAAAACAATCAGCAAAGGATCCAATAATTTTCAGTATGAGAGTTCTTCTAGATAGTGGGAGTTCTGGGTATGAAGCAATAGGATATGTATTTGCTAGAACTGCAGAAGAACTGCTTGATTTAGTGAACAAGATATTTACATAATGATTATAGCCCCCCTATATAGTAATGCTAAGATTTATAATAAAACGATACGATTTTGAATTGACTTAAATGAAAAAAAGTGTCTTCATTCTATTGTTTGTCGTATTATTTACTAGCTCTGCTTTAAGAACAACTAATGCTATTGAAACCGAAGTAGACGAGTATGAATTAACAATTTACTCATATGAATCCCTACTTGCAGATCCTGGGTACGACTTTGTTGAAGGTTACTCCAATTACAGTGGTATACCTAAAGAAAATATCCATCTCATTCTTGTAGAGGATGCAAATACTATAGTAACACAAGCTGTGTTAGAGAAAAACAATCCTGTTGCAGATGTTTTAATTGGTATTGATAATGTTCTAATCCATACAGCTAAGAGAGAAAATATTTTAGTTTCCTATTCTTCCCCAAGTTTAGAAAATATTTCAGAGGAACTTATCGATAATCTAGATCCCGATCACTATCTCCTACCGTATGATTATGGTATAATTGCTCTCTGGTATGATATCAGCAGAATCAATTCCTCCACTGTACAAGAGATTGATAATCTAACACTTGAAGACATAATTTCTCTTGAGATAGATAAAAAACTTGTAGTAGAGGATCCTACGCTTAGCTCACCTGGTTTAGGATTCTTGTTGTGGACGATTGCTGTTTATGGTGATCCATCAGTTAACTTTGAAGGGTTGTTAGGTCAAGATTGGCGAGAATGGTGGAACAAAGCTTCAGATAACTTAAGGATTACTTCTAGTTGGGGAGCAGCATTTGATGTTTATAGCTCTGAAGAAGGTAATCGTCCAATTATGGTTTCCTATGGAACTAGCCCAGCTTATGATGTATGTCACCCTCTCTGGGGAGTTGGCACAGAGGTCGATCCACCGTCAGCTGTTTTCATAAGCCATGAAAAGGGACTTGATAATGCTTGGCTACAGATAGAAGGTATTGGTCTTGTCAACGGAGCACCAAATGAAGAAAATGGTAAGGACTTTATAGATTGGTTCCTAAGCGAAGAACTTCAAGAAAACATTCCTTTAAACAATTGGATGTATCCTGCAAATAATCAAACAGAAATAGATAATTGTTTCCTCGAAACTGCTTTAAACCCGGTTGATGTTGACATTCTTAATTATTTAATTCCTCCAAATATGTTAAGCGAAAATCTAGATTACTGGAAATCGGAATGGGAATTAGAAATAGTTGATTTCAGTCCTATTGTTGTGGTTATAATAGCAATTTCAGTTGGAGCAATCTCATACAATTTTGCAAGAAAAAGAAAGTAATTCGATGTTGAAAAGCATGTTTAGTGCAACTCTCAAGAAAAGAGCGAAAGTGGATTCTGTCTTAAATAAATCCATAATCATTTTAGTTATATTTGCTTTTGGTTCATTTTTGATACTATTTTTCTATGCTCCATTATCCAAAATATTTCAGTTTGCTTTTTCTGATGGCAACCAACTTACCTTTAGTTTTATTATAGAAACTATCAATGATCCACTAAATATTTCATTTTTACTTTTTACATTTGCTCAAGCTCTATTATCAATGCTAATTTGTCTGGTTCTAGGGATTCCTGCTGGTTATTTCTTTGCAAAATATGAATTTAGAGGAAAAAAACTCTTACTGAATTTAATGACAATTCCTTTTGTGCTTCCAGCTATTGTAGTGCTACTAGGATTTATTGTTGCATTTGGAGAATCAGGATGGGTTAATAGTATATGGACTGGTCTCACTGGTATTGATTCTCCTATCATTGAGATTTTTGGTACATTTGAAGGAATACTCATTGCTCATGTTTTTTATAATTTGTCAGTTATTATCCGAATGTCTATTCCTGCGTGGAAAAGTGTTGACACAGAGCAGATAAACGTTGCTAAATCCTTAGGAGCAAGTAACTGGTTAATTCTGCGTAAGATTATATTTCCACAAATTGTGAATTATCTTGTATCTGCAGCTCTCCTAGTTTTTATATATACATTCAATAGTTTTGCAATTGTTCTCTATTTAGGAGAAATTAAATTTCAAACTTTAGAAGTCAGAATTTATAAGCTCATGAAAGCATCCCTTGATTTCAACGGAGGGGCAACTTTAGCTCTGATTCAACTAATATTGAACACTATCATAATTATCCTGTACCTCTTTTTTGAGAGTCGTACTCGACAAATGGCAGAAGGAAAAGAGGGTATATTTACTAGTGAAAAAATATCATTTTCTAAAAAAATTTGGCGGAAAAATATTACTATGTCCTTGTATATATTGTTCATTCTTACACTGATGATTTTCACTTTCAGTCCAATAGTAGCTATAGTGTTAGAATCTTTCCAACCTTATGCTGATGGAATATCTCCTTTTTGGGGGTATCAACAGCTGTTTTCTAATGAATATATGCCTTTATTAGGCAATTCTCCTCTTAGAATGCTTCTAAACACACTACTGTTTGCATCACTTACAACAGTACTAACTCTAATTCTATCCGTTTTACTTGTTTTTGTTCTACGAAATAGATATCAAAGCTTAAAAAAATACAAGATTTCTTTTTCAGAAAATTTTGTTTCCTATATTATAATTTTACCAATGGCAACATCCTCAATAACTCTTGCAATTGGAATGTTTCTGCTGTTCAACAATTCTGTAATTTATTTAGAGTATGTATGGGTATTCATAGTGTTAACTCATGTTTTGATCAGTATCCCCTTTGCATCAAGATCTATACTCTCAGCATATAATCGAATAGATATAGAAATGTTAAATGTAGCTTCCACATTAGGCGCGTCTCGATTCAGAATTTTTGCAAAAATAGAACTTCCGTATATTTACAGAGGTATTATAGTAGGGGGAATTTTTGCTTTTGCGATAAGCTTAGGGGAATTTGCGGCAACAAATTTTCTAGTTAGAGGAGAATATGGAACATTGTCTATCGGCATTTCAAAACTAATTGCGTCACAAACTTTGCAACTACCTGCCACAATGGCTAGTATTCTTGTGATTATTACTATTATTTGTTTCCTAGTTATACAAAAATTTGGAGATATAGAATTAAAGGTGTAAATTATGGCAAAACTCTCAATGAAAGAAATTTCTATGAAATATGAAAAAAAACTGATTCTAGAAAATTTAGACTTAGAGGTTAAGCATGGTGAATTGTTGGTTTTACTCGGTGAATCAGGTTGTGGAAAAACAACCTTGTTAAAAATAGTTGCAGGAATAATTCAACCAGAACAAGGTACAATTTATGTCGATAAAACAGATATTTCCAATCTTTCTCCCCAAGTAAGACAGATAGGGTATGTTCCACAAGCCCAAGTTCTTTTTCCTCATATGAAAGTAAAACAAAATATAGCATTTGGTTTGGAAGCCAGGAAATTGACAAAGGAAACAATAGATGAGAAAATTAATTGGATAGCAGATCTAATAGATATTTCTGAATTGTTAGAAAGATATCCTCGAGAACTAAGCGGCGGACAAAAACAGAGAGTAGCCTTAGCACGGGCAATGGCAATTGAACCCCACCTTCTTCTTTTAGATGAACCTCTTTCAAGCATTGATGCAACTGGGAGAGAAGCATTAGCTTTGACTATCAGACGCATTCAAAAAGAAACTTCCACTACAACTCTCTATGTTACTCATAATGGAGATGAAGCTAGATTGATTAGTGATAGAGTAGCTGTGATTTATGATGGCAAGATTCAACAAATTGGAAAAGTGATAGATGTCGAACAACATCCAAGAAATTATCTTATTGCAAAAATTTTAGGTTCTCCAAATATTTGGCCAATTCTATACACAAAAAAGAAAGAAAAAACCACTCTTATTACTTCAATTTGTGACATTCCTATTCAAGGAGAAATTAGCTCAAAAATTACGGGAATAAAGATCCCACCATCAATTATTTCAATTTCAAATAAACAAATTGATGACCCCAATCTCGTGGTTCTAAAGTGTTATGTGAAAACAGTGATTGAGAAAAGCGAGAATGAATATAGAGTAATTTTAGATTTAGAAGGTAATCCATCAGAATATATCAAAGTTGATTGCTCTCGAGCTGAATATGAGAAAAATCTCACCGAGAATAAAGAAATAAACATTTATTTTAGTCCCTCGGAGGTCATATTACTATGATAGATGTTGAGTTAGTGAGTGAAATAAATGATCATTTGATAGCAGAATATAGGTTATCTTCCAAACTACACTGGGAGAAAATAGATGAGGGTTATACAAATGAAAATTACACAATAATGAAATCGAATGGTTCTCCCCTTGCAGTATGTAAAATATTCGCGGACGATGAAATTTATCTATCTAAAGAGAGATTTAAGCGAGAAATTAGTGCATTGGAAAAATATTCAGAAACCATTGCTCCAAAAATACTCTTTCAGAAGAATTCAAATGTGCTTGTTTACGATTATGTAGAAGGTACTGGACTTCACCAGCTTTCCCCCAAACTCATTGACATTGATCAAATTATGAACACACTAGATATATTACATTCAGTTTCAATCTCAAAAAGAAAATCAGAGA
>BPTM01000097.1 GCA_023705945.1 Candidatus Heimdallarchaeota archaeon | reverse complement strand
GTACTAGCTGACACTCCTTGTAACTTTGCTGCTATCCCTATTCTCACTAACATATTCTCTCTTCATTATTTTTGCTCAAAATTTTTCCCCTCATTTTCCCTCATAACAAGATTGGGTAAGTTTTTACTCATCAGTTGATACGGTTAGCAATCACATCATATCTTATCTGAAATATTTTCTTGAACCGATTTCAGTAAATTGAATGACTGATCTGATTTTTCGTGAAGGTTGAATCCTATAGAGGTTATGCTAATGCTTTTCATGGTTTGCACTGCCCATGTATCAGTGTTTTCAGGAAAAGATTTTTTCTGTTCTCCCCACAACCATAAGTATGGGAGTTTTCGCGGATCTTTCTTCTCTACCATGTAGTTATCGTATTTATAAAATGCAGGTTTTGTAATATATATTTTTGTTTCTTCTGTAATCTCCGTAGGGTAATTTACATTTAGAAAAGCCAAGCTTTGTGGCCATTCCATATCCAGTGTGTGCTCAACAATCATACGAGATATTTCTGCCATTCTATCGAAATTGATTCCTTTTTGTTCAATAAGTTGTGCATCATCTGATAAATCAGCTGAAAAAGCTATAGCTGGAATATTATTGAAAGCTGCTTCAAATGCTGCAGCGCAAGTACCACTTGTTAAAATTGAATGAATTGAAGAATTATCTCCATAATTAATTCCACTTACAACCATGTTAGGTTTCTTTTTTAGAACATGGATGCCAACAAGAACATTGTCAGCTGGTGCTCCAGTTGTACTGTAGCCTGTTGAACCATCTTCATAATCTATTTGTGAGAAACGTATGGGTTTATGGAATGTAAGGGCCTTTGAAACAGCTGAACTAGGTTCAGCAGGTGCAAAGCACACTACTTTAGCTATTTTGACAAGCTCTTCTCTAACAGTATTTAGACCAATGGATTTAATTCCGTCGTCATTTGTCAATAGAATAAGTTTATCTTTCACAAAGATATAATAAACATCCATTTGTTAAGTTTTATCTTTGAAAATGAATTATCGTTCAAACATAACGTTAAAAAAAACAAATTGTGATGTTCTTTTAGAATAAGCAATTATTCACATAAAGGTGCTTTTACGATGACTGAAAAATATGTCTATAAATTCTTTAGTAAAGATATAAGTGAAGGAAAAGCAGAAATGAAACCATTGCTAGGTGGAAAAGGGGCAAATTTAGCTGAAATGACAAATTTGGGGCTGCCTGTACCACCAGGTTACGTAGTGACAACTCAAGCATGTCTTCATTTTCTAGCTAATAACGAATCCTACCCTGAAGGGTTGGAAGAACAAATAGAAATAGCGCAACAAGACTTAGAAAATTTCGTTGGGAAGAAGTTGGGAGCTGAAAATGATCCTCTTTTAGTTTCTGTAAGAAGTGGATCAGTTTTTTCCATGCCTGGGATGATGGATACGGTATTGAACCTTGGCTTAACTGATAGATCTGTTGAAGGTCTAGCAAAGGTGTCTGAAGACCCAAGATTTGCTTATGATTCATATCGTCGTTTTATTTACATGTATGCTGACGTGGTAAAAGGTGTCAGTAAATCATATTTTGAGAAAGAATTGGAAAAACTAAAAGAAGAACTCGGAATAGAGTTAGATACAGAAATACCCGCTGAAGAACTCAAAAAACTTGTCCAAAAATACAAAGATATCTATAAAGAACACTTGGGTGAAGACTTTCCACAAGATCCACGCGTTCAGTTATCTGATGCTGTTAAAGCTGTTTTTGGAAGTTGGAACAATAAACGTGCTATCGACTATCGAAACCATCAAAGTATTTCGCATGATTTAGGAACTGCAGTTAATATTATGATAATGGTTTATGGTAACTTGGGTGAAACCTCTGCAACAGGTGTAGCATTTACAAGAAATCCATCGGATGGAAGCAAAGGGATTTATGGAGAATACCTCATTAATGCACAAGGAGAAGATGTTGTTGCTGGAATTAGGACCCCAGTACCAATTGCAAATCTCAAGACTGATATGCCTGTACTCTATGATGAATTAGTAGAGATTTCTGATAACTTAGAGGCCAGATATAGCGATATGCAAGACATGGAATTTACAATTCAACAAGGAAAACTCTACATGCTACAGACAAGAAATGGTAAGAGGACTGGAATTGCAGCTAGTCAAATTGCATATGATTTAGTTAATGAAGGCGTCATTACTAAGGAAGAAGCTATAATGAGAATCTCTCCAAGCGATGTTGAAAATGCTCTATTCCCGTCTATCGACTGGCAACAAATAAATGCTAATGCTCCAATCAAACAAATTAAACATGAATTAAGTGATAAACTCCTTGGTTCAGGTTTAGCTGCTGGAGCTGCTGCCGCAACTGGGATTGCTATTTTTGATGCTGATAGGGCTGAAGAAGCAGCAAAGCAAAATAAAGATGTAATTCTAGTAAGGGTTGAAACAACACCAGAAGATTTTCATGGAATGGCAGCTAGTAATGGTATTCTAACAATGAAAGGTGGTCTAACAAGTCATGCTGCAATTGTCGCTAGGCAGATTGGCAAAGCCTGTATTGTTGGAAGTGAAAAGGGTGGTATATCTATTGATGTTGAGAAAAATGAACTTAATGCAAATGGCATATCCATTAAAGAAGGAGATTGGATTACTATCGACGGCGACGATGGTTCAATTTATGCTGATAAACTACCCACTAGACCAGCTAACTTGCCCGATTCAATGAATATAATTTTAGATTGGTGTGATGAAACCGCAAAAATTGGTGTGAAAGCTAATGCTGATAAACCTGATCAGTTCGTAAAGGCTTTAGAGTTTGGAGCTAAAGGTATAGGCTTATGTAGAACAGAACACATGTTCTTTGATAATCTTGATTTAGTCAGGGGTATGATTTTAGCCAAAAATGACGAAGAAAGAAAACACTATGTTGATCAATTAGAGCCTGTTCAAGAAGAGGATTTTAGAGGTATATTTGACGTTTCAAAAGGTTATCCTGTTATTATACGGTTGATTGATCCTCCTCTACATGAATTCTTGCCAAGTGAAGAAGAATTGATGACTGAGATTTTTGAAGCAAAACTAGCGGGTAAGAAGGATGAGGATTTCAAGGAAACAGCTGATATGCTAGAAGTTGTAAGAGAAATGAAAGAACAAAATCCTATGCTCGGTCTGAGAGGTTGCAGACTCGGAATTACTATGCCAATTGTTACAGAGATGCAAGCTCGTGCAATATTCAAAGCAGCTGCTAAAGTTATCAAAAGCGGTAAAGAAGTGCTTCCTGAGGTAATGGTTCCTCTTGTAGGGTTCCAAAAAGAATTCGAACACCAAAGAACAATTATTGATCGTGTTGCCAAGGATGTAATGCAAGAAGAGGGTATTGAATTCAAGTATCTTGTTGGAACTATGATTGAAGTACCAAGAGCAGCTCTGACAAGCAGTGAAATTGCAGGTGGAGAAAAAGGTGCTCAATTCTTTAGTTTTGGAACAAATGATCTTCATCAAATGGCATTGGGCTTCAGTAGAGACGATGCTGGTACCTTTATCTCTAAATACATGGAACAAGGAATAATCAAAGATGACCCATTTGTTTCAATAGAAGAAATAGGTGTCGGACGATTAATGAAGATATGTGTAGAAGATGGAAAAGCCACAAATCCAAATATCGAACTTGGCATATGTGGAGAACAAGGTGGTGATCCCCAATCAATAGATTTCTGTTATAGAATCGGTTTGGATTACGTTTCATGCTCTCCCTTTAGAGTACCCATAGCTAGATTAGCTGCTGCTCGCGCTACTTTGAGCAATAACTAAACTTCCTCTCTCTCTCTTTTTTCTTTTTATTATAATGATATTATTCTATCGATACTATCTAAGATGAAGCTTATATCTTCTATGAATTCAAAGAGAAGCCTAACGAGTTCAGATTTTAATGAGGTTTTATGAAGAGCTATTAATTCATCAAGCATCTGAATATTTGTCTTGGTATTTGCGAATTCAGTATAGACTCCGATTATATCTCGTTCTTGAACTGAACTAAGAAGATTTTCCAGAATATCAAGAATGAAATACATCTTGTTATTGATATCTCCTGATTCACTATAGTTGTCTAACATTATTTGAGTTGAGATTTCTTGAGCTTTTGTTGCAATATCCTCATATGCGATATCTAACATGTCTATCACAATCTCATCGATGTTCATCTCATCTGCTCTCTGTTCCGTTGGCATCGTTGAAACTTCCATTCTGTTTGTTGTATATTTGATTTCTACATCTAACCATTTAACAAAGGAAGGTGTGATTATCGGCTTACGATTCAGAAGAGTGTCAGCAGACGTGAAATTCTCTTGTTTTGGCTTTGGGTGAAGAAATTGTTCTTTTATTTGTGAATGAGCAGTGTATTCAGGATAATTATCGTAAACATACTCCACCAACTGCCGTAGACTATAGTTCTTAAAATCATAACAAAGGTCTTGGATAACTTGATCATAAATGTCCCCAAAATCATTCTCTAATAAATACTGTTCTCCATGATCTGTTATTTGATAACGATGAAGAAATTCACCACCAGCTTTCTCAACTTCTTCGTGCTCAATATAACCATAGTCATCTAAATGCTGAATGTCCTCTTGGATAACTTGGCAATATGGTCCAAATTTAAAAGGAATAAAGTCATAACCAGTATTGATCTGATAATTCTTCTCCAAAAGAAACAAGAGTTTTTGAAACTGTACTCTCCCATTAACGTATCCCATATGTTTTAGAAGTAATAACAACGTTGCGTAACGGGACATCTCAGTATAATTAAACAGAGATTAATATATAAACTCATAGAAATATTAGGGACCACACCGTGTTACGGCAATTTACTGGTTTTAGTGTTAATTTTGTTCTTTCAGAAGTCTATTTTGTAAATAACTTTCTCGCGGAAGCCTGTAATTACAACCGTATATCCTCTTAATAACAAATCCAATTCATTATCTCCTGTATCAATTAAAAATGAACGACCATTTAGTGAATTGATTTTATGTTTTGTAGCTAAAACGATTATATTGTCTTTTCCTACACTCCTAATCACGTGTGGGCTTAATTGTTGATTGCCTCTACCAAATAGGAAACCTTGACCCCCAATAGGCGTGATTATTATTTTGGTTTTCTTTTCTTTTATTCGTTCAAGCAGTGTTTTTTCATTTAAATCCATTTCAATGAGCTTTTTTCTATAGATGAGATCCACACCTAACAAGGTATATTCAAGATTCAATTTTTCCATAATTGATTTAGTAGTTGTACCAGGTCCAATAATATACAGATGTTCATCGTCCATATGGTCAACAATTTCTTGAGCAATCGCTTCCTGCGAATATTTTTCAGTTGTTGAACTTCCTGTTTTCAATCCTTGAGTGTGCTTTTTCTCAAATGGAATCTTTAGATAACCATATAGCTTTGCAGATACAAATCCTGCTCTGAACGCTTCCTCATCAATATCCATAACTTCTGCTTTTTTTAGCTCTTTCACCTTTCCTTGGAGATAAAGCACAGCAAGATCTCCAGCTCTCATTGGATTGTGGGCATATACAGCTGAATGCATTTTGACACCCGTTGGGATACCCAATACAACAATTTCATCCCCAACCGTTTTGTAAATATCTCTCGCTGTTCCATCTCCTCCAGAAAAAAGTAATAAATCGATTTTAAGATTGCACAATTCTTTTGATGCTCGTTGAGTATCATCAGCCGTAGTCTTCCCTTCAGTTATAGATCCAATAACTTTAGGATTGAAACCACATTGTTTGGCAACATTTTCCCCCATCTCTCCGGGATATGTAATTAGTACAATTTCATCTTTGAGGAAAATTAACCTTTCCAATGCTTTTATGGTGCGTTCTGGTGAAACTTGTTCTGCACCTAATCTTCTTGCTTTAGCTAAGACGGTCTGTCCGTCAGTTCCTTTAAGCCCTACTCTACCACCCATACCAGCAATAGGGTTTACTATTAAACCTATTTTCTTCAAATGAAACCATCTTTGTGCAAATTTATTTTTTGTTTTTCTTCAAATAAGCTCTCCATGTAATAGCCCATTTTGTAGGATCCTCTAATGAATCTGTATCGATTTTGTGTACAACACTTCTATGAGGTGCACTCTTAACTAGTTCTGGATTTTCATATGCTTCTTCAACCACTCTCTTTAGTCCAGCAATGTACTCGTCGATTTCAGCTTTTGAATAAGACTCCGTGGGTTCTAGAGTAAAAGGTTGAGGGACAATAAATGGGTGATGACTAGACCACATGTGAAAACCAAAATCAGCCATACGACAAGTAACATCTTCTGTTGTCACCCCTGTCTCATTGTAAAGCTCTTCCCAACTATAACGAACTTGTTCAATTCGATGCCTCCCTTTTGCATATGGAGCACTAGCACCACGAATCTCTAATATTTTCTTTAATAAATAATTATTATTGAGCACAGCAATTTGAGAGACTTCCTTTAAACCTACATTACCTAAACTCATAATCCATGAGTAAGCTTTCAAAATTGCGGGAACAACTCCATAGAAAGATCTAACTTTACCTATGGTATTGGAAACACTGTAGTTGAAATAATATTTTTCCTCATCAAATTCGACTAAAGGAACAGGGAGGTATTTTATGAATTTATCAATTACACCAAGTGCGCCAGTAGCAGGACCACCACAACCATGAGGGGAAGAAAAAGTTTTATGAAGATTAAAGAAGCAAAGATCAAAATCAGCTTCTTTTGCTCGTGTAATCCCAAGAATTCCGTTGGCATTAGCTTGGTCATAACCACACACACCTCCAGCTTCATGAACAATTCGATTAAACTCTTTTATTTTTGGGTTAAAAATCCCCGTATCTTCTGGATTGGTAATTAATAATCCTGCGGTGTGGTTAGAAACAGCTTTTTCTAGAGCTTCAACATCAGGCAATCCATCTTCATTCGGATAAATATTGATGATTTTATATCCTTTAACATTAGGTGCTGCTGCATCCGAAGGATGAGAAAACATTGTGGTAATAATTTCGTCACGTTGTTCTGATTCATCTTTAGAATCATGAAAAGCGTGAATAATAGATGCCATTGCTAAAATTGCTTGGCCTCCGCCACCTGGTTGGAATGTAAACTTATCTAGACCCGAGATCTCTCTGAGGTATAAATCTAGTTTATAGATTATTTCTAAAATGCCTTGAACAGTGTCTTCATCTTGTGCTGGGTGAAGTGTTATTAATTTGTGAGAAGAAGCCAATTTTTCATTGATTTTTGGACTATATTTCATGGTACATGTTCCTTGACCAATATCAACGTTGAAATCTGCTCCTAGAGTTTGCTGAGATAGTCTCAGATAATGTTTGAGAACCCTCATTTGAGATATCTCTGGCAAATTTGGTGGTTTTTGTCTTATCATGATTTCAGGTAATTTGGAAAAACCATCTCCAACAATGTCTTCAATCTCTTGTTCAATCTCAGGAAAGAGGATACCTCGTTCTCCTTTGTTACTTAACTCGTAAATAACTGGTTCATCCCATTTAGCTTGATGAAAATTCCTTGTTCTTGTTTGTTCGTTCATCTTCTATTCTCTCCTTCGTTTAGACATTCATCCAAAGCTTGGACGAGTCTGTCAATATCCTCTTTTGTATGAATTTCAGTCACACAATAAACAGCACAATTTCCCAGTTCTGAAAATTCACTTGAAATATCTTTACCACCAAAGATTCTCTTTTTGAGTAGGGCTTTGTTCACTTCTTTAACAGTTTTACCTGTCTCATTCAAATTCACTACAAATTCTTTGAAGTGAGATGATTGACTGAATTGAATTTTAATCCCTTGAATTTCTGAAAGTTTCTTCATTGCATACTGAGATTTTTGTAAAACTAATTTTCCAAGCTCTTGCATACCTTGGGGACCTGCTAAAGCCAAATAAACACCTGCAGTGATCCCCCATAGCGCAGTAGCTGTACCTATGAACTCCTTACCTTCAATTCTATCATGAAAAGATGTCCTGTCATAAGTTACGTCACCAAACCCATGTTCTCCTTCAACAGCAGTGGTAGTGATGCCAAAAAGTCGCGAGGGGTATTCCATAACATAGCGTTCTTCGTCTCTAGTAGCTATAAAACCCGCAAGACCTCCACCAAATTGCATATGCATACCCAATGCCTGAATATCACCACAAACAATATCTGCTCCGTAATTGCTCGGTGGAACAAGTATGCCTAAGGATATCGGGTCGGTTCCAACAAGACTTAATGCACCATGAGAATGTGCTATATCAGAAATTATCTGGCCTTGATCTTCTATACATCCTAAATATGAGGGATTTTCAAAATAAATACCGGTTGTCTTTGATGAGATTTTAGTTTTTAAATCATCAAGATCTAGATTTCCAGTTGTTGCATTGTATTCAACTAGTTTAATGGTAACTGTAGGTTTACAATAGTTTTGGATAATTGATAATCTGTCTGGTGAAATGGTTTTAGAGATTAGTATCTCAGTTCGCCCAGTTATTCGAGCAGCCATTCTTATAGAAGTACTTGCTGCTTGCCCCCAGTCATATGTTGGTACATTTACAACATCCATCTCCAGAAGATCCCCCATCATACTAGCATATTCGAAAAGTGTCTGAAACCTTCCATGATCTTCATAGGGTTCTCCAGCATATGCTGTTAGAAATTCCGAACGTCGATTGATTTCATCGCATATTGCGGGCACATAATGTTGCCAACAGTCTCCTCCTAAGAAGCTTAGATTCTCTTGACATGTTTGATTTTTAGATAGAATCTGTTCAACATGTCTACTTAGGTCATATTCTGATGGGAACGGTTTAGGCAAATTCATTTCATCCTTGAGCCTTAGTTCTTCAGGAATATCCTCGTAAAGTTCTTCAATGGTCTTTACACCAATTACATTCAGCATCTCTGCTTTTATTTCTGGAACAGAATTTGGAATATACGGGTGAATTAATATCTTCTTTTTATCCATAAACTATCTCTCCAACAAAGGAACTTTTGCAATTGTTTCTAAAAATCATGATTTAGGCTAGACCTCCTCCATCAACAATTATGGCTGTTCCTGTTACCCAGCTTGAAAGATCACTAGCAAGAAATAGAACTGCATTAGCTACGTCTTGAGGATTACCTACACGATTGAGAGGACGATCAGCAGCTTCCTTCATGAATTCTTCTTCATCAACGCCCAATTGCTTTGCTTCTCCTCTTAATAGTGGAGTGTCGACATCTCCGGGGCAAACACAATTAACGCGAATCCCGTGCTTACCATGGTCAATTGCCATTGCGCGTGTCATGTTTACAACACCACCTTTTGCTGCACAATAAGCTACAGCATTAGAACCACCCTTAATTCCCCAACCAGAACCATTGTTAATTATGCTCCCACCTTTACCTTTGATCATGATTGGAATTACGTACCGAGAAAGCAGATAGATTGATTTCATGTTAACATCTACTACTAAATCCCAATCTTCTTCTTCTAACTCTACAATGTTCTTGCGTCGTATCACACCAGCATTGTTAAACAGAATATCTACTCTACCGAACTCTTTGTAAATAGATTCAACTGTTTTATTACACTCTGCATCGGAAGCTACGTTGCAAAGGAAAAATTTAGCCTCTCCTCCTACTTCTTTTATTTGTTTAGCTGCACTGCTCCCTTCCTTTTCATTAATATCTATTAATGTTACAATGGCACCCATCTCTGCGAGAAGTTTAGCTGTTGCTAATCCCATACCAGAGGCTGCTCCAGTAACTATTGCTACTTTTTCTTTCAACGAAATAAGGTTTACAATTCTATTGTTTTTTGTATTCATAGAGTTTCATCTCGATAATCTTCTTGTTTTGTGAAATTTAATCCTCCAGTGGAGTATACGGACCAGCTGTTTCTCCACCATCAATATTTATTGCTTGACCAGTAATGTATGCCGCCTCTGCTGATGCTAAGAAGGCAAATAGGCTGGCAACCTCTTCAGGTTCAGCATGACGATTCAAAGGTATTTTCGAATTAATCACTTCCAACATTTCAGGAGTATATTCAGCTTTTTGCATTGGTGTAAGTACATATCCAGGACAAATGGCATTTACTCTTAACCATGGAGCAAATTCTAGGGCTAACGATTTCGCTAGAAGGATTACACCTGCTTTTGAACTATTATAATCAGCATAATATGAATGCCCCTCAGTTCCATTAGTGGAACCTGTTAACAAAACAACTCCAGAAAGCTGTTTCTTCATCCTTATTATTGCTTCTTTTGCACATAGAAACATTCCATCTAGATTTACTCGAAGAACTTTAGACCATTGTTCATAATCAATCTTAAGAAAAGGGTTACGAAAACTTATCCCGGCATTGGAAATTAGTACGTCAATACCTCCTAGAGTACTATCGATCTTCTTAAACGCTGCTTTAACATCTTCAGGATTACTAACATCAGCATACACCCTACCTTTGATTTCAGGAATGACGGATGAAATTTTTTCTAAATCCTCTTTATTCCAATCGATAATAACAACCTTAGCTCCTTCATCCACAAAACGTTTGGCCGTTGCTAATCCTATGCCACTTGCTCCACCTGTAATTACAACTCTCTTTCCACTTAGATCTTTGTATATACCCATTTTTATTCACTACACTGTACAACTTTGGTAATCCTATTTTATCTTTTCGAAGATAATTGTTACAACAATTCCATCGCTGATAAATAATTGTTAATACTATTTTCTTGTTCTACATGATTCATTAAGAAACTGCATATCTCATAGCTCCTTGTACTCTCTCGTATAGAATGACTTTTTTCTATATTACGCAAATAATACGTTACAATTACGTGGTAAGAACGTCCGAATTCAAAAGATTTTATAAGAAACTCTATCTTCTGTTATCTATTATGAAAAAGAAAAACATTATTGCTATCATTATGACCGCTATTGGGATAGCTCTCATAACAACAGCATTAGTTATAGTTTATACCTCTTATCAAAGAGCCAATGCAATTGATGCAGCAATAACTGATTACTTCTATAATACTAGAAGTGATGCTCTTGAACTCATAATGTACATGATTACTTATTTGGGAGAAATCTTAACATACATTGGTGTATTACTCCTTCTTTATTATCTCTGGGATAAAAAGAAAGCCTACAGGACCATGTCACTATTAATAACCTCTGCAGTTGTTAGAACTTCAGCTAAAGCTATCTTTAATCTAGAAAGACCACCTGTCTATAAACACTCTGATTATGTAGACGAGATATCTTCTGGATTGCCAAGTGGTCACGCACAATTAAGTACTACCCTTTGGGGTATGCTTGGAATCTTCCTAAAGAAGT
>BPTM01000096.1 GCA_023705945.1 Candidatus Heimdallarchaeota archaeon | reverse complement strand
TAGCCCACTGTAACCCCTCTTATTTAACTGTCACCAATGTGGGTGGAGTTAACAAAGGTATTTTCTACATGAAAAAATACTAATAACTAACTAAATTGGAAAAAAGCAGTGTTAAAAAAGCTTCTGAAAGAAATAGTGAAGAATGTTATCAACCACACCATCACAAAAGTACCTGATAGTCGGTTGATAACCTCTTTCTGTGGACTATTAAAAAAAATAAGAAAAAGATTGTGCTAAGTTTAAGAACGGAAGAGAATATTAAGCAATTTCTAGAGACAAAAATAATGTTACCAAGTATATTCTTGGCAGGGAAAGATATAGTGATAGATGATGCGATATTCTCTCTTGGTTTTTATTCTGTTTTGTTCTTATTATTTGGTTTGATATTGAAGAAAGAAAAATACAAAAAAAGTATCCAGAAGAGTTTACTGACTATAAAAATAGAACTGGGTTCTTTTTCCCAAAAATAGGTGATAAAAAAACACTAGAAATTCAAAAGAAAAAGAAGTATTACTATCTCATACGATATCTAATTTTCTTCATCATTTATTGTGTTGCTGTTCTAATTATGTTCTTAAGTACGAAATACGTTCTTGGAACTGTTTCTCGCTAAACAATGTTGATGCATCAAAAATAAGTGTATGTTTAGAAAAATGATGTGTTGCATTTACTCGTTAATTTGAGAAAAAGAAATGAATTTATAGATTATAATTCGAATAAGTAATTTATTTGCATGATGGTGGGTCTTCTAGTACTTTTCAAAATCCTTTAAGTGTTTTCTTATTAAATATTAGAGGATAGAAGTAGGGGTAATTTTGTTATTTATTCTTTTTTTCTTTGCATTAAACTGAATCATTAGATTAACTTCTCCTAGTTGAATTGTCAACTACTTTCTCTTTAATTACTTTAAAGCATGTCCCAAAACTAGTCTGCGTGGACTAGAGCTTCTCTGAGGGAGAAAGAGCGTTTTAACGGAGAAGAGGAGGGAAAAAGCAAAGACCGAAGAGTCTAAGAAGTGAGGGTCAAATCTTGAAATATGCTCATACTACAAAAACTCGACCCTCACGTAGTTAAGAAGTTTATTGAAATAAATAAAGATTTGGTTAGAAGGAGATTTCCAGAAAAGAGAAGAAAAGAGAAAAAGAAGTGAGGGGCACCAAGGGTTGGTGAAAGGTGGGTAATAGTCTTACTCTGTGTGATGGGAAGGATAGAAGGGGTACCATGGAGAACATTGCCACTAAAACTTTCCTTGTGTGACTTTCTAGTAAGAGAAGGGTACCTTAGGGTCATACCTTCGAAGACGACTTTTCACAGAATATAGCAGAACATAAGAGTAGGATCATTAGAGAGCTGGATTAGAGGCATGGGCTATATCCGTGCAACACAATGGGAAGACTCAGAGTGTGCAGTAGACAGTTCAGGATTTAAGGTTGCCACAGAGTCGCTTTGGCGTTACCTTAAGTGGGCAAAAAAACAACTGAAGAAGACCTCCAAGATTTTCAGAAAAGTGCATATCATCGTCTCTCTCCCCTCCCGGGCAGTGGTGTCGATCACTACTTCTCCCTCTCCTACTCATGATAGCAAGGTTTGTGGCAAACTCTTCCAGACTCTATCTAAAAGACTGATTAAACGTTGCAAAATCATGCACATGGATAAAGCTTACTGGGATGAAGACATCTTGGGATGGATAGAACAAGCAGGTATGCGACCCGATGTTCCGCCCAAGGAGAATGCTATTGATCATGGAACTAACGGCCCCCATGATAGAATTGTGAGAGCATATGCTGCTTATCCTGGCCTATTTCGTTATAACCACCACTCAGAACATCGTGCAAGCGTTGAACATGTCTTCGGTCTGATCAAACTCCGTCCCCTCACCATCAATGATAGAAAGCTGAACAACAAGCTCAAGACCTTACTCTGTCCTTTCCTCTGGTATAACTTTCTTTTATACGCTCAAAGTCTGTGGAGGTGAATAGGAGGTTTTGGGGCATGCTTAAGATCTATTTTCTTGATATTTTTACAATCTTCCAAAGATTCTAGATTAATTTTGTTTATTGATAAAGAGGTAAGATTAAGCTCTTCAACATCTGATTCTACCTCAAAGCTATATTCCTGTCCTTCGCTTTGAAGTATCAATTTAATACTCATTATTATCCCTATCAATCACTTTGCAACGTACTTATTACAATCTATACTATCGTAACACAATAAAAATTATATGCTCACGACTTTCTCATGTCGTCCCCTCGCAATATTCTTGTAGAAGAACTCGTTCTTAACTCGTGAGAATTGTCTTTCTAATTATTCAAATGAGCTCCTTTTTTCTGTGAATTGCCCTTTGTACTTCTAAAACCCTCGTCCCCTTATCTGCCATACATTTCAATAATTAAAACAATACTAATCTAATTATTAAAATAACGGTAAAACCTTAATAAATGTCTAATGTGAAGTCTGGTTAGTCCGCTGAAAGGTTTACGCTTTTGGTGGAAAATTTAAAGGTGGAAAACAAAAATGAACAAAAAATCCTTTATTGGTATAGCACTATTGGTGCTATTTTGCGTGTCACCATTGATGATACCTACATCGGCTGATACAGAGATTAGGACAGCATTTTCAATAAACTTTCTTTCTCCAAATACCAGCCCTGCACGTAATCAATGGTCACTGTTGATGGAACAAACCCTACCAAAAATTGGTATTGGTGTGTCCTTCCATGAATCTACTGGTTGGGGAAATATTGCCCCAAGAACATGGGATTATTCTTTGATAGACTTTGATTACATTCCAACTTATGCAGAAGGTGGATACGATATCCTATTTGTAGGTTGGTCATGGGATTTAGATTTGAATTTACAATCCTTGTATGAAACATCTGCTATTACTCCATATGGTGATAATCACTATCAATATAGTAATCCTGCATATGATAGTCTTTTAGAAGAATTTATGGTAGAAGTTGAACCCACAGCTAGAGACGCTTTAGGATATCAACTACAAGCCATTATTTATGAAGACGTTCCAGGAATCGCCATTGTCTATCCAAGATCTCTCTTTGGTTTCAAAGAAGGATTAACTGGAATTGATGATTTGTTAATAGCAAGTTCTAATCAACGTGTCGAAAATTGGGATGATCCAGAAGATCACGAAATCAAATACGCTATTCCAGCAGATCTCAAAGAACCTAATTACTATGTACTTTCATCATATTATGATTTACAATGGATGCAAGGTGTATATGGTTCTCCTGCTAAACGAGCCCCAGATACACACGGATGGGAACCTGAAATAGCTAGTAGTTGGACTGTCTCCGAGATATTCAACGACAAAATTAACATCTCACTAACACTAGATCCCGATGCTAAATTTAGTAATGGTGATTCAGTCTTGCCTTCAGATGTTAAATACAGTTATGAATTACATATGACTCCTGCAGTTGGTTCTGGTTCATACGGAACTTACACATACTGGTTTGCTTCAAATGATTCAATTTCAATTGTTGGTCCTGACGTAGCAGGTGGAGATCTTCTCTTTGAATTATCTGGTGTTTTCAATTTAGCTGAAAGCCTTCTATACAACCCAATTATTCAAAAGACAAAGGTTGAAACAGCTATCAGTGCACATGGTTACGATATATTCAACGAAGTTCCATTAGACCCAGGAGCAAATGTAGGTGACGCTCTAGTCATGTCTTGTGGTCCTATGATGTTAGCAG
The DNA here is from genome assembly GCA_023705945.1 of Candidatus Heimdallarchaeota archaeon. Taxonomy (GTDB): domain Archaea; phylum Asgardarchaeota; class Heimdallarchaeia; order Heimdallarchaeales; family Heimdallarchaeaceae; genus UBA460. The sequence continues at coordinate 15,661 of BPTM01000096.1, read as the reverse complement.
ATTATGACTCAATACAAAGTGTTGCACATTGCATACCTAATCCAAATTGGCATGGAACACCAATGGTTCTGGAAGACTTCTATCTTACCTATGTATCTGGTAAAGATAATGCAGTTGCTTCATTAATCTCAGGTGAGATTGACATTATGGATGCTCAATATTTTCCAGATCTGTCTGATTTTGAAGATGTTGTAGGTATTGAAGGTGTTTTAGTTAAAGATCCTTCACACCAAGAAATGTCAATTAATATGAAACATCCCATCGTGGGAACCGGAGAACTTACTCCAGTAGGAACTGCAGAAGCAGCTAAATTCATTAGACAGGCAATCAGTCATGCAACTCCTCGTGACATTATTGTTGAAGAGATTTTGAATGGTCTTGGTGCTCCAGCTACAACTTCTGTGCCTGATTCAGTCGTTGGTTATGATGATACACTTGAACCATACACCTACGATTTGGATATTGCACGAACTCTTGTTGAAGCTGCAGGATTCCAAATAGAGTTTGAAATTCCAACAGAGTCTAGTATCGCTGGTTTAGTCTTTCTATCCTTCCTAGGATTAGCAGCCATGATAGCTTTCAAGAAATATAAGAATTAACGTCCCCAAATGTTTTTTCTTTTTTTTCCCTTTTTTTCCCGCTTTTCCCAACTTCTTTCTTATAGAAGTTTAGTTGTTATAAGAACCATTTCGCTCTTTGATAGGCAAATAACCATTTCTGATTTATTCTGCCACAGAGGAACATTTTAAAATCTGTGAAAATTCTCTACTCGTGATTATAGTAACCATTGGTGTCAAATAGATGGCAAAAGTCGTTTTATCCAAAATACAGATTCCAAAGGACAATACCTTAGATTTACTTAGGAAAATTGTTACTTTGGATTACTATGACCAGATTATAGTAGATCCTCAAAGTCCAAAGGAGCAAGCAAGAATCCAAGAAATTAAGGATAACCTTGAAAATTATTTCTTACGCTTGGTAAAGATAGGTCATTCAATCAAAATACCTTTTGACGATTTTGCAAAAGAACAGAAACAATCTCTTGAGAAAACCTTAGACATTTCAACACTGCAAAGTGAGATAGAATCTTTTCTTAATCAATATGAAGAGAAAATATCCACTCAAGATACAAAATACAATCAATTAAAAAAAGAAGAACGTATTCTTGCAGGTTTAAACAAGTTTAAACGTCAAATTGAGAAAGATAAGTTTACAATTGACCTTCTATCTTCCAATTCCAAAACATTTACTATTTATGGTGAAATTCCTTCATCCTATGAAGAAATACTTCGTTTTTATTTAAACGAAATTACTGGAGGCAAGATATTCTTGTGGAGTGTCGCTACTGAAGGAAGGAAAACAAAAACAATAATTTGCATTTCCTTATTGGATTTCAAAGAAAACGTAGAAGAACTTCTTGAACAAAATTACTTTGAGCCTACAGATTTAGACTTATCTTCTCTCAAAACTATAGAAGATCATACATCTTCTACAACGGTAAGCGATCTTTATACAATGATAAATTCTGAACTAGAGAAAATAGAGCAAGAATTAGATGGGTATTTAACAGATTTAACTTTGAAAATAGTCTTTTATATTGACTTAATAAAAGCTGAGATTGCTCTACTAACATTAGAAGAGAAGGGTCGAACAGATGAAAAAATGTTTACTATATGGGGTTGGGTAAAGGAAAAAAGGTACGATAGTTTTGTAAATGAGATAGAGTTATTGAAAATACAAACTAAATCCGCTGTCCTTGATGATGTTCCATTTTCGCATCAAAAACTAGGGCAAGAGGACGATGAGCTGAAAGTAACGAAACCTGTTGTAGTTCAAAAAGAAAAAGAAAAATATGTACCCCATTTATCTCAAAGAGGAGTTAAACCAGAAGGAGGGTTGTTTTTCCCAAAAAAAGCTTCTTTTGTAAAAATGGAATCCGAAAGTAAATACAACCGTCAGTTTATTTCATTTGTCCGTTCTTTGAATTCAATCCATCCAGTAAAAATTGGTTCTTTGGACACTAGTACCATTGATTCTCTTACCAAGAGACGTATAGAATTTACACAATATCAAGCAAGAGTACAGAAAATCAGCGAAATGTTGGATCTAAAGAAATCAGATGACGACTCTTTTAACCAATTCCAAATTGTTGACGATTTAGCTCATTCTAAAGCATTTATAGAGAACTTTCTCAATGAATTCGAGAAAGAAGTTGAAGCAACCTTTACAGAGTATAATCAATTGAAAAAAGAACGGAATCAGCTTGAATTATATCTTCCTACAGTTGAACTAATGAAAGGTGAAGGAATGGAATTCATGCTATTTGATGGAGGTTCTCAAACCGTCACATTCTTGGGTTCGATTCCAAAAAACCATCTTAAAGCAGTTAAATTCTTTTTAAATGAAGTTACAGATAGTAATCTAATGTTCTGGGCAACAGAGTCAATAGGCTCAATAAAGAGCGAGAAGAATTTGTTTATTTTAGCCCTAAAGGAATATGAAACCGCGATTTCCAGGGTATTAAATGAATATACATTTCAACCAATTGAATATGATGTAGACTTACTTCAGCAGGAAGATTCACTTGATGAGAAAATGAATGATCTCAATCTCAACATTGAGCAATTGGAAAATACATTAAACGAATTTCCTAAAGAAATCGGTGATAGAATATCAGCGGTTGAAGAACTAATCTCTGTAGAATTGGATAGGATTACTACAGAAGAAATATGTCAAGTTTCTGAAGGTAAGATAATTCTGTGGGGATGGATTCCAGGTCATGTTATAGAAACCCTATTTGAGAAAAAGAAAGAATTGAATTTTAAGATTAACATAACTGTAACAGACAAGGTACCTCTTCCGAATCCATCCATTACAAAAAGAGGAAAAGCTTTTGGTGCTATAGGAGGAATTATTGGAGGAATAGGTCAACCAAATCCTCATGAAGTTGACCCTTACAATATCATGAAATTCACTTTTCCATTACTTTTCGGAGTCATGTTTGCAGATTTAGGGCATGGTATAATGCTCGCATTAATCGGTGCTTTTCTTACTATTAGAAAACGGAGGAAGAAGATACAGCCTAGTGAATCAATCTCAGGATATCTTTATTCTGGCAGTGAGTTATTAATTTTCTGTGGTGCATCAGCTGCAATCTTTGGAATATTGTTTGGATCTTTATTAGGAGATGAAGAATTCTTACCTCATCTGTTCCACAGTATTGGCATTGACTGGATACCTTTAGTGAATCCTCTTCATGAAACAAAATTGCTTCTTGTAGTTGCATTATTGATGGGTTTCTTTGTCATCCAATTGGGAATATGGTTAAAAGTATATCAGAATATCAGATATGGACATGGTTTTGCCTCTTGGGGTGCTCCCCTAACACTTTCAATCGTATACATTGGAATATTCGCAATGTTATACAATATCATAGCAGATGGTGTCAGATCTCACTTCTTTGAAACAATCTTAGGTGTAGAGCAGTGGTTTTTGCCTTTGTTCCCCTCTTGGGTTATTTATCTGTTAGGTTTAGTGCCTGTACTTTTCGTTCTAGAGTATAAACATGCTAAAACAGATGGAATAATGGATGCTGTTGATCATATAATTGCATTAGTTTCTAACACTTTATCCTTCAGCCGAATTATGGCTTTATTACTCGTGCATGCTATACTAAGCGGTATTCCTTATACATTAACTGGAGTTCATGAACCACTGAGCACTTCTTGGATTTGGTGGCTTGTGGGCATAGCAATGGGATTGTTTATAATCGTACCTATTGAAGGTTTACTATCTTTCTTAAATACTTTAAGGCTTCATTGGGTGGAATTTTTCTCAAAATTTTATGTTGGAGATGGAAAAGTCTACACCCCTCTCAAAGAAAATCTAATCTTCATTGAATTAGTGCCAGAGAAAGGTGGTTTAAATGTCGTTTAGTGATGTTAGTTATCTGTTAGGTAGAGCTCATGGGATTATTGGAAATGTTCTAACAAAATCGCAGCTAAGTCTTTTACTCTCCTCTAAAAATTTGAAGGAATTGAGAGCTGCATTTACTCAGACCCAATATGATTCAGTTATCGGTCATTTAAATTTTGAAACACAACTAGAAGATGTTGCTCGAAGAATAAAAACAGATTTTACTGAATTATTAGTTAAATTCTATAAACAAACCTCATTTAAAGTCAAAAAGAAGATTCGGCTTTTTAGTGAAAGATACGATGCAGAGAATTTACGTATTATTTTACAAGGTATCCATGTAGGGATGAAACATGAAGACATTATGGCTCGAATCGTTCCTGTTGCTGGCTATAATATGGAATACTATACGAAACTATTGTTTATGTCTATCCCAAAAATAATTTCAACTCAAAAGGATTCAAATCTTCGAAAGGCGTTACAAAAAGCATATGATGAATTTGAGATTTCTAATCGTTTTACTCCACTAGAATCAGCAATTGATCAATATATATACACTACTCTACCAAAGATTTCGCGAAAGTATGAAACTTATGTGAATATGAAAAATATATTAGCACTATCAAGATGCATAACCCTTGGTATCCCTGCTTACAGATACATACTTCCTAACAAATTTATTGCAAAAGCCTTGAAATCTAATAGTGTTTCAGAAGTACTTTCAATGTATAATTATCAACCGTATAATACTGTTTTTTCAAGATATATCGGTACAAAAGACATTCCTTTACATGATCTTGAATTTGCAGTTGAGAAATACTTGTTAAAATATTGGCGAAAGACTTTCAGATTTGGAACTGTATTTGAAACAGATGCTTTAATAGGATTCTTTGAATTAAAGCTTGCTGAAGTAATGGATGTTATAAGAATAATTGTAGGAGTAGGTGCAGGTTTTACTGAATCTGAGATAAGGGAAAATCTACTATTTTATGGGATTTTCTAATTATTTTTCTTTACTAAAAAATTGGTGAAATTAGAGGTAACTTAGTTATCCCCTAAAGCTTCTATTGTTTCTGGTACATAACGTTTTATAACTTGCATAGCTAGCCCAACATTGTGTAAATCTCTACTAGCACCTATCAGAATATGATTTGCTGCACCTGCTAATATTGTAAAACCTTCTTCTCCCCTTATTAATACTAGCTCCAAATCACCATGCTCTAAATTCTTAGTTACCATTTTTCCTGTGGAAAGCACTGCTGAAGAGACAGCACTAAGTAGATCAGGATCTGTTCCCTTCTCCGAGAAAAATGCAACTTTAATTCCTTCTGCGTTAACAACAGCTAACGCCTCTAAATCACAACCTAATGAAATTTGTTTCAGTATTTTAACTAATTGTTTTTTTTGTCCAGCTGTTAAATCTATAGACATTTTGTTCACCAGTTTATTCTATTTGACTATTAACAAGTCTTATACTATTAAGTTTATTGAAACCAGAAAGCGCGATTAAGTTAGAACTATATTACTAACATATAACAGGAAAGCTACCAATAATAACCAACTACATTCAAAACAAAAAAAACGGAAAAAATGGAAACTTTTTATTTGATAACATATTTAGCCTTACCATGAAGCTTTTGTTTATAGTAATGGATGGTCTTGGAGATCGACCAATACCTGATTTGGGTGGAAACACTCCACTTGAATATGCTAATACCCCCAATTTAGATAAAATAGCATCCCTAGGAATGAATGGTTTATTGCATGTTATTGCGCCTGGGGTAACTCCAGGTAGTGATACCGCACACCTAGCGCTTTTTGGTGTAGACCCCTATGAATATTACACTGGTAGAGGACCTTTTGAAGCTGCTGGAGTTGGATTAGAAGTTAAGGAAGGAGATATTGCATTTAGAGTCAACTTTGCTACAATAAATGACAATGGTGTTATTACTAATAGAAGAGCTGGTAGAATAAAAACTGGAACCGAGGAGTTGTCGAAGCTTATTGAAGGAATTGAGATTGATGGAATAAAGTTTTTATTTAAAGCTGGAACTGAACATCGAGCTGCCTTGGTTCTTCGAGGAGAAGGGCTGACTGATAAAATATATGGTAATGATCCGAAGGTTGAAGGAAAAGAGCCACCAATTTTTAAACCATTAGACGAAAGTTCAGAAGCTCAGAAGACTGCTCGTGTTCTTACTACTTACGTGATGAAAGCAAGAGATATCCTATCAAAGGCTGAACTTAATGAAAAGAGAGAGCAAGAAGGATTGTTTCCTGCTAACTTCTTATTAATTAGAGGGGCTGGTAAAGTGCCTAAAGTACCAAATTTTGAAGAGGAATATTGCCTTGAATCCGCTTGTGTTGCTGGAGGGGGGCTCTATAAAGGCATCGCTCGAATGCTAGGAATGGACATTATTGAAGATGAAAGACTAACTGGAGGTACAGATACCAATCTAAAAGCAAAATTTGAGGTTACACTTGAGAATCTAAAGAATTACGATTTTGTTTTTGCACATGTTAAAGGGACAGATAATTTTTCTCATGATGGGGATTATATGGCAAAAGCACATTTTATAGAAAAAGTTGACAAAGAATTGTATAGGTTTCTACCCGAGAATTTTGATCAAGAGCTTGTAATAATGATCACTGGAGATCATAGCAGTCCATGTAGTTTTAAGGACCATTCTGCAGATCCTGTACCAGTAGTCATCTATTCTTCAGATTGTAGAAGAGATGAAGTAGAAAAATTCGGAGAATCTTATGCGGTTAAAGGTTCATTGGGTCATATTGTAGGTAAGTATTTAATGGGGATTGCATTAAACGAGATGAGATTGGTGCACAAGTTTGGAGCATAATCAGGAAAATGAAAAATCAAAGTTTCAAGTAATCCTTCCCTATCTACTGCTATTCATTGCAGTGGTTACTGTTTCATTTTCCGCTATTATTGTAGTAGAACTTAATGAAACATATGGTGTTAGATATGAAGTTACTGCGATGTATCGAACGTTTTTTGCAGGGATAGGTGCTCTACTTCTTTCATTTCACAGGAAAAAGATTACGTGGGCATTTCAGAAATCTACTTTGAGAAAAAGCCATTGGTATGTCCTTGCAGGTTTACTATTAGCAATTCATTTTGCTACTTGGTTTGTGTCACTTGGGTTTACTTCCGTTGCTATATCTACGACTCTTGTTGATACTGTCCCAATTTTCCTAGCAGTGTTTGGTTACATATTTTTCAAAGAAAAAGTTAATTATATTGGAATAATAGGAATTGGCATAGCACTAACTGGAGGTGTATTATTAGCTTTTAGTTCAACTAATGACACTACAGCTCAATCCAATCAAATGCTTGGTGTAATATTATCGTTAATTGGTGCTTTAACTGTTGCCTTCTATTTTCTAATTGGAAAGAAAGTTTTACAAGATGCTCCACTTTGGCCCTATTTTGCTTTAGTAAATCTATCATCCGCATTATTCCTCTTCATTTATTGCTTGATTTATAGCAATTTTGTAGATTTTGAATTATTTGTTTTTCCTCCTTTAGTTTATGTTCTATTTATAGTATCAGCAATAGGTCCTTCGCTGATTGGTCATGCAATTTACAATTATTCCTTAAAAAAACTCCCCGCATATGTGGTTGGAGTAGCAATACTAGGTGAACCTATAGGAGCAACAATTCTTGCAATTTTCTTTTCTAATCAATTTCCCACCTCTCTTGCTATTCTCTATGCAGGAGTGATTATAGTTGGGGTTGCTATAACTTCCCTCTCTAATAATATTAAACTGAATATCTTAAAAAGAAAAGAAAAAGGGAAACTATTAGACACGGGAGATGTTTAGCAATTCTTCTAATCTGTTCATCGCATCTTCTATTTGTTGTAATGTTGGAAGATAAACCATTCTGAACCCATTTTCACCATAAGGACCAAATCCGGAACCAAAAACCGATAAAACGTGTTTCTTACGAAGTAGATCAAAAACAAATTCCTTGTCGTTCTTCCAGGTAAACTGCTCCATATCTAGGACAGGGAAAATGTAGAATGCTGCTTCTGGTTTGAAAACAGTTATTCCTTCCATCTCTGTTAATCTTGTAAACATTAAATCTCTTCTTTCGCGTAGTATTCGGATAGTTTCGGGAAGATAAGAACTTAGATCCTGTTTCAGTGCTTCAGCTCCAGCTTTTTGTAAAGGTGTAGATGCGCATAACCTGATTCTTGTGAGTTTATTCAAACCTTCCCAAGGTCCTTCTACTTTATTTTCAGGATCGTGTAAGTAAGCATATCCAAGTCTCCATCCTGGAGCTAAAAATACCTTGCTGAAACCATTATATGCAATTACTGGAATATCTTTTGCAATCTTTGCAGTTGCTATGTGTTTCAGACCTTCATCTAATATCAATCCATCATAGGTTTCATCTGAAACGATACAAGCATCGTATTCTCCAACAATATCAATGATTGCCTTCAACACCTTTTCTGGATAAACAGATCCAGTTGGATTATTTGGACTGTTAAGAAAAACAAGTTTAGTTTTTTCATTCATTAAAGATCTAATATGATCTGCATCTGGGTAAAAATTATCTTGAACTACTGTTTTATAATATTGAATTTTTGTATCAAAAATCGTTGCGTTTCCTGAATAGCTAGGATAATGAATACCAGGTATAACTACATTATCTCCTGGATTTGTGAAAGCCATAAATGTCATTTGGATACCTTCAGACACACCCGCTGTTGCAACAACTTCATCCGCTGTAACACTTACTCCGTGTTTACCATTTTCATAAGAAGCTACTGCTTCTCTATATTCTAGAAGTCCTTGAGAGTTTGCATAAAAATTGTAATTTCCCTCTTCTGCATACTTCAAAGGTTCAGTTAGTAATTTTGGGGTTTTGAAACCATATTTGATTGGGTCTCCAATATTTAGTTTAATGATTTCATGTCCTTGTGCTTCAACTTCTGTTGCTACGGTTAGAACATCTCGGATAGCATAGCTGAATTTTTCAGTTCTTTCAGATATCTTCATTATCTTAATCACTTCTGTGTGATAATTAAACGAAAGCTCTCAAAAATAAAAGTATTGGTTTGACTATCTCCCCCCTTGTTTTGAAGCTGGAAGTAGATACTATTTCCCAGATATTACATCCATAAATAAAGTAAATTTTAGATATTTTACTAAAATAGGTGTTATAATGCCTGCTATAGCAAACTGTAGTTTTTGCAGTAGTCCTGCACAATACTATTGTAAATCATGTAAGAGGAAACTTTGTTCAGATCACATAATAATCTCAAACACCGTTTACCATTGTGACAACTGTAAAGAAGATTGCTATGAACAAAATTGCCCCACTTGTGGAAAAGAAACATCAACAACTAGACATGAACCCGTTCACCGTTGTGATTGGTGTAAATCAGCTTCAGTGGAGGATGGTTTGCTATATTATCAACAACTACCTCAGTTAATATTTTCGGCTGTAACTATTCTCCATAAGAAACTTTCCAAAGTATGGAAACTTACTAAAAATTATGTTGAAGTTGTTGATACTGTTTACGAAATCAGAAAAGCGAAAATCATGCTTTTCGCAGATGTTGAAGATGAAATAACTCTCTTGAGAAGTAAAATCGCAACTTTCATAGACCATCTTGTAAAGTTTGAAAATGAAACTTTTACTATGGTGGATGAGAAACTTCGCAATATTGGTTATATGCGGTATACAAACTTGAACAATATTGAGAAAGCAGAAGAAGTATTGGTTTTGATGGAAAACCGTTTGAAGCTTTTGGATAATACCTTAGAAAGTAAATTTGAGGGAATTGAAACGGATTTTGATATACTCGAACAGAAAGTAAACTACTTGAAGTTCCAGTTTGGATTCCTCAAAAAAATACACCAATTACTTCCAGATAATGAAAAGGAAGAACTCATCGCTGTAATTCCTCGTGTATGGTTAAAGAAAAACAGAAAAATTGCTAAAAAGCATCTTCTTGTTTTCACAAGCCAAAATCTCTATTTGTTGAGAGAAAAGGGTTTGTTTGATGTAAAATTAAGAACTAAAGAAGCTATTAGTTTATCTTATATTATTAATAAGAAGTATATTTCAAAATTGCTATCCGGAAAAACTTTCAGATTCAAAACTAGATTGGATACTTATGTTTTATATGGTCGAAAAGCAACATTAGAACAGATTTTAACTTATTTTGAATTAGTGGACAATTATATTGATTTTTCTATTCATAAATCCTCAATAATTGAAGATCTCAAGGATTATTCACTCACAATAAGTGAGCTCAAAAGCAACATCCAACGCAATCACAATCATTTACGATCCTACCTGCTGAACAAACGTGAACTGAAAAAGGAATTATATTGGAGAGAGGGGCAAGATGCAAAGTTCAATAAGCTGTTTGAGCAACTACTTGCAGTCGAAAGTAAGATTCATCGTTTAAACCAATCTCGAAGATATGGAGGAAGAAGTACAAGAGGTATAGATGGACTATTGAGTAAACTCACTGTCGAACATAATCGTTTGAAACACCAATTGGAAGATGTTCGCAGAAAAAGCGATGAATTTGATGATATGTGGGAAATTTGAGAAAAGGCATAAATACTAGCATTCTTTTGTTGTGATGAGTGTCATGCCTAAGAAAAAAAGTACCTTTGATAGATATACTTGGATAGTTACTGAGTTGGTTATTGGTATTGCTGCCCTTGGCTATGGGTTATTTGGAATAATAAAAACACCAACTTCTACCAATTACACTTACATTGTTTTGGTCTGCACAGGAAGTATTCTATTATTAATGGCGATAATTCAAATAATCATAATGAGAAAGAAGAAAGTTAACATATTCTGTTCCAAATGTGGCGAAAAAATAAAAAAAGCAGACGATTTTTGTCCAAAATGTGGAGAAAAAATTGGCTAAACAAAGATTACTTTTTTTTCCAGACTTTTAGAAATTCAGGCATTTCTTCAAAAGCGATTACTGGTAAAGTAACCCATTTTGGATCTGCAGCAAAATCAGTAAATTCCATCTCTTCAGCGGGAGATGTTCTATATCTGATAAATGCGGTTTCAAGTTCCTTGGAGTCTTCAACCCAGATTACAAAAGGAAGTGCATTAAGTTCGTAATATCCTAAACTTGTATTAAAAATGAAATAAAAAGATTTTTCATTATCTCTAAAATATCCTATGTATCCTGCAGGCCTTTCAGGCCCTACGCTAAAAATCATCATTTTTACTAAATCTTTAATTGAAGTAAGCTTAATAGCTGCTGGAGATTGCATTTTGTCAGTATCAACCATAATAATTCACCAAAAAATAATGAAATATTGTGGAATTAGAATACTATCAAAATTGCCACAAGTAGTCCATAAATAGCTACCGCTTCAATAAGCACAATGAAAAGAAAAGCTTTTCCGAACAACTCGGGTTTTTCAACTATTGCGCCTATTGCTGCACTTCCTGCCATCCCCATGCCTATTGATGCTGCAGCACCTGCAATACCAATCGCAAGGGCTGCTCCAATTGGTTTTAAATAGTTATCAGAAGGGGGATCTTGTGCAAGAACACCTGTTGACATCAACATTATAGCTCCGGCAATGCTAAAGATTATCACTGCGAATTTTGCTGTTTTTTTATTCAAAAGCATAGATTATCACCTATTTTCAATACCCTATTTCATATATCTGAATTTAAAAATTTCGAAAGGACCTTTCTTCATGTAAATGAGTTTAAAACAATAGATATAATAACCACGAAAGCTTAAATAGGTTAAATTAAAAAAATTAAATAGTGAGATAGATGTTCGGAAATTTTATGGGATGGCTATTAGGTTCGAAGAAAAACCCTCGTGACCACATAGTAAATCTAAGATTAACTGTTCGTCGATTAGAAAGAGCTCAAAGAAAGCTTGAACGTGACGAATCTAAGATGCAATTAAAAATGAAGCAAAGTATTCAACGAGGAGATTTAGAGTCTGCTAGATTGTTTGCAACAGATATTGTTCGAAATCAACGTTGGGAGTTTGGTTATCAAAAATTAGTGTCTAGAATAAACGGTTTAATTTTCAAACTCGAACGTGCAGATACTGCTGCCAGTATGGCTGCAGAAATGCACGGTGTAGCATCAGCTCTTCGAGCAGCTAATGAACAGCTACAAATACCTGATTTAGACAGAGTAATCCAGGATATGGAAGGTTCCATTGATGGGATTGAGGAATCTACTGGTACTATTGAGGATGGTATAGATGATTTATTGATTGCAGATACTGATCCGGCTGAAGTAGATCGTTTAATAGAAAAAACTGCTGTTGAATTAGGTGTCTCAACACAAGCAGGATTACCTTCTGTAGGTGTTGTAGAAACAGATGACTTAGAACAAGAAATCCAAAAGCTAAGAAAAAAAGAAGAGGATTAAATAGGTGAAATATAATGGTTAAAAATTGGCTCTTTGGCAAGAAACGTAAGGAAGACGCAGATGCTCTTTCAACACTCAAGGCACAAATGAATAGAATGGAACATGAGGCAAGAAATCTTGAAAGGCAAGCAGATGAGCAGAAAATATTAGCTGCTAAAATGCTTCAAACCGGAAACAAAGCTGGAGCAAGATCAGCACTCAAAAGAAGAGCGGTCTTCATGAAACGCCTCAATTCGCTTCATAATACTGTCATGAACCTTCAAGCTCAGATAGATAGTATTCAAACAGCTACATCAACTGCTGACACTGTTAAGGCAATGGAAACAGGTACAAAAGTAGTTGGCGAGAAAATCAAGCAAGTTTCTCCAGAAAGAACAGAACGTGTTATGGATACAGTTATGGAACAACGTGATCAAATTGAAATGATGACAGAAGCACTATCTGATCCAAGTTTATCCGAAGGAATTCTAGATTTTGAAGACGATGCTGCAATTGATGACCAATTGGCACAGCTAGAAGCTGAAATGGATCTTGGAACAACAACAAGTTTGCCTGATATTTCTGGATTACCCGTAACACCAACTGGTGTCTCAGGTAAAAAAGAAGAAGATACATCAGATCTTGAAGAAGAGCTTGAATCGTTGAAGAAAAAAATGAAAGAAGATTAAAATCTTCCTTTTTTATTTTTTAAGGAAATAAAATAAAACCATTTATGATATGATTTAGTTTTCTAAATCTTTCATTCGCTAATATCAAATTTTGATACCAAGGCGAAGTGGATTAACCACGTATCCTCCTACACCGTCTACACTTCGATAAGGAAGCGCTTTTGGTTCGCTTTTGAGCATAATATTATATGCTGCATTAACATCTGCATTAATGGTAATTCCAGAAGATGATTGGAACAAACCCCGTTTTACTCTTCTACCTAAAAATGATTTATGTGATTTCACTGGTTCATTATCTAAGAAACTACATTTTGACGTATACTTTTCTTCGATAGTTGTTACAACGATGCCGTGTTCTTCCCCTTTATGCTCTAACATTTGAATAAATCGCGAGAACGGGATGTTTATGAACATCTGATTTGTAATCCTTCTCATCATAGATTTTTGTTTCCACCCAATATTCTGTCCTATTATCAACTTCCCAATTTTCATTTTTATACAGTGTTTGATTATTATTCTACTTAGTTTGTGTATGTAATCTTGAACCTTACATTCAAATTTTTGGTTCAGTGTTGAGAGTTTTAGACCTGTTTTTATTCCATTATTAGAGTATATCTTCTGTAATCTTGCTTTCTCTTTCATATAGAATTGTATTATACTTTTTATCCCTTTTCCATCATCTTTAACAATAATCGGTCTAGTACCAATATTGTCTACTAAAGTTATGAGGTTGATGCAGCCAAGATCAATAGAAGCTACTCTTTTTTTAGAAATTGATTCCTTCCTTACAAGCTTTTTATAAACTATCTCTATCTTGTATCCAATTCCTAAGGGCACAACACGCACTTCCCGTAAATTAACTGATTTGTTCAATCTCGTTTTCACATCAATTTTAATAGGACTTGGAAATTTCAGTTTCCCATTTTCAAGTATTTTCATTTGTTGATTGGTAAAAACAGCTATGTGTTTACCATTTTTCTTTTTATATGATGGAATTTTTGGTTTATAGTAGTAAGCTCCTCCATTTGCTTTAGATTTAATCGATCCTAGAAGAAAAGATTTCCAATTTTTTACTAGATATCTCAATACTTGCTGAGCTGTTTGAGCTGGAATATTCTTGTATTCATTAAGTTTTTTTGTTTTTTGCCAAATCTGATAATAATTTAGAATTTTTTTGGAATTGAAAAATTCCTGCCTAACAATGTAATTTGCCTTATTGTAAAGATTTTTCGTTAAATAGCAAATATTGCTAAATGAGTCATTAACTGAAACTCTAATTGTTTCAGTCCTAGTAATTTCCATCAATAAAAATATTATAATACATTATATAAACACAAAATTCATAGTTTTTTCGTTTTTTGATTTCTTATTTTTTTCCTTTCTTCTGCAATTGCTGGAGAAATATAAATCACATTCAACAACTGCTCGGTTAACGCAATTATACTTTCAGCTTCCTCGATCTCTACTTCTGGGCTTTCGGGATGTGCAGCATCGTTTCCAATCCATCTTGTAACAGTTGCCCATTCCTTAATATCTGAGGTTATTACTCCTTTTTGAGCTAACTCATTGATTTGATCCAATAATTTGCTTCCTTTAGTTGCTCCTTTATCAATACAAGTATTTTGTAAGGCTCTTCGTATCATTGTAGCACTAGCTCTATAGGCTTGAATGCTGAAACATTGTTTAGCCTCATCAAAATCTCTCCTGATTCTTTCAGGAATCCTTTTATCACTTTTTGCTGGTAATGAGAACGGATAAAATTTGGTTGATCTTGCTCCTGTTTGACTAATTAACACCGGCTTATTTCAATTTGGACAATGTGACATGTTCCACTTATATCCTGCAGGATTTGGTCCTTCCTTCCACTCAAATAAGTTCACAAGTTGAACATGAATTGTACAATGAGGGCACTCAATTGAGAATTTTCTGGTGCTCATGATAAATCTAGGTAATTTAATAGGTATAAGTATTTTAATATTACTAGATCTCTGAAATCCAACAAAGAATCAATATATGTATTTCAAGCAAGATAGAATGAAATGTTTTATATTTGATAATAGTAATAACAGTATAGAACTCGAAAAAACGGTTGTGACTTACGTGTCAGCACAAGGCTTAATTGATCATGCTAGAGAATTTGCTTTAAAAGCATATAATTTTGACAAAGAAAAAAACTATAGTGAAGCAGTTCCTTATTACTTAGATGCAGCTGAAGCTCTAATGAAAGCTATTAGATTCGAGCGTAACCCTCAAATTGCTCGGACGTTGAAGAAGAAAGCGGAGATGTATTTAGCTCGTTCAAAGGAATTGCGCGAATTACTTAAGAAACGAAAGGAGAAGAAGTCAACAGCTGGAGATGATGTTGAGGATGATAAATTATCAGGAGCAATTTCTGATATTATTGTTACAGAGAAACCTTCAGTCACTCTGAAAGACATTGCTGGGTTAGAAAATGCTAAACAGACATTAAGAGAAGCAATCGTTTTACCCTTAATGCGTCCAGATCTTTTTTCAGGAGCTAGAAGACCTTGGAAAGGAATTTTGTTGTTTGGTCCTCCTGGTTGTGGAAAAACTCTAATAGCAAAGGCAACTGCAGCTGAAGTAGAAGCTACTTTTTTCAATGTTAGTGCTTCATCAATCATTTCGAAGTGGTTAGGAG
>BPTM01000095.1 GCA_023705945.1 Candidatus Heimdallarchaeota archaeon | reverse complement strand
GGTAATAAATCTTGTTTAACTGGTTTGAAAACAAATTTATATCTTTTCCTAATTCCCAAAAAACTAACCATCAAGTGCTTATTCCATACCATCGAGATGTGTAGAAATTACTGATTTTGAAATATATATCTGTGAGCCTGCAACTAAGGAAAGCAAAGTTGCATGGCTTGGTATCATCTGAAATCTCTGTATTTCGCTAAATCCTTCTAAGCGAATTTCTATAGAAGCTTGATAAGCTGTAGAATATGGAACAACGGAATCAATGATCACTCGTTCTACAACACACAATTCCGGAACCAGTTCAGCAACAGTTAATCTTGAATCCGCACTTTCAACACCATTCAGTTTCTTTGCAATTTCTATAGCTATAGAAACTGGTATACTTGTCATAAGAAAGTTCTCTCCATTTTCCAATTCAAAATTGAGAAGCGGTATTTCTGCATAGTGTTTGCCTGTTGTTTCTTCTTCTGATGTGAAGATATCTGGGCTTGCTGTTAACACATCAACACGAATTACTTTTAGTAGTTCATTATCGCTTGAGGAGAGATTATCTTCCATGCACTAACGGTTCTTCTTACCTTCAAAAACGTTAAGATAGTTTTCATAGCCACAATGTAAGAGAAAAGATACTTAAGGAAAACAATTTAACAACGGCTTCTAGATTGTATTCAAAGTTATAATGAGATATGGATTGTGCTTATCTTTGAGCAGTTGATAAAATGAGTAAAACAAAAACATCACTTAAGCAACGAGAGAAAGACCGGATTCAAACAATTCTAAAATTGTCTGTGACTGCAACTCTTGCAAGTTTAGGGATTATTTTATCTGCAGTTGTTATCTTCTTTCCCAACATCGAGTTTATTTCTGTTTCAATTTTTCTTATAGCTTTATTATTTGGAATCGAGTATGGCCTTTTAGCAGCTATATCTATAGCTGTAGTTTACGAGTTTTTAGTAATTCCAATTTACGGTTCTGGAGGATTACTCATACTCTTCAAACTTCTCTGCTATATTGCCCTCGCCATCATAGCTGGTTTGGGGAGAAAATTGTTTGTAAAACTTTCTTTTTGGGAATTAGGTGTTTTTGGAGCAACTTTTGCTTTATTTTATGATGTGATCACTACTCTTTTCGGTCAGATTATTGTTCTTCAACAAAGTGTGACTATACCTTATCTGATCAGTCTTCTTATTTGGGGTATGCCTTTCACTTTGTCTCATATGGTTGGTAACTTCATTCTATTTAGTTTAACTAAAACGCTGATTAATTGGGTAGTTGCTGCTTTTCAATTTAGAGGGATAAAACTTTTGATGCTTCCACAATTATCAGATTCAAGTGAGAATGTGCAGAAAAATAATGTTAGAGGAGATGTTTCGTGAAAAAATCTAAAATAGTTTTTCTGGTTATGGGTGTTCTTCTTTTAGCTTTAGCAACTTCTGCTTTAACATATTATTTAATTTACACCTCAAACTCTTCGTCTAACAGTGATATTAATGTGATAGTTTTTATAAGCTATGGCACCTTGAAAGAGGATAATCAGGAAGAATACAACCTGACATTGACAGAAGGCAAATCAGCTTTATATGCCTTTTCACAAGTTGCAAATCTTGAGTTAATCAACTATACCTTTGGAGTGTATGTTGTTGGAGTCAATGGTTATATGGAACAATTTCCTGACTATTGGTCCTTCTATTATCACGATTACAGTTCTGGTTTTTGGGTATATTCTGAAATAGGTGTGGATAATTATTACCTTGAAGATGGAAACAAGATCAAACTTGAATACACAGGATAAATTAATAAAACACTAAGAATTGAGGTGCATGGTCAAATGAGTTCAAATAAAAAAGCCCCATTTCGTTTTCTTCTAATGACATATCAAACCAATCGTCCTCTTATTCTAGTGTTATTACCGTTTCTGATAATTAGTAATATAGTGGGGTGGATTTACAAATATTATGAAATTATAACCCTTGATTTGTCATTTTTTGTAGGAGGTGAGGGGGATGTTTCATTCCAGATCATAGATGGAATAATTTTCGTTTCGATGGCTGCAATAAGTAGTGTGATTATAGTGTTAACACTCAAGTATGATTTAGAACGTTTTTTGACAATATTTTTTTCTATAGGATTATTCCTTTCTCCTATCAGTATTCTCTGGCTTCATGGGTATCTAATTGACGTTTATTTGCAAAATGGCCAATATTGGTTTGAAATATCATTTGCTTTGGTAGGATTAATAACAGGAATCCTCACTTTATTGGTATTCGTGTTTAACAAGGGGAACAAGCATTCTCGAAATTTATTAATTGTTTTTCTGGGCATTGTTATGGGTTCTGTCTTTGGATTGTTACTATCATTAACTACTTTTCTGACGTTGATTATACTAATTTCCATATTTGATATTTACTCGGTTTTCAAAGGACCAATAAATAAGATGTTTAAGAAAGCAAATATGTCCTATGAACCAATTAGCAATCCCCTTGTAAAAAAGGAAACCGCCATAGGTATTGGTGATTTTATTTTCTATTCTTCCCTTGTTACATTTACAGCATCAAATTTTGGATTAGCAATCGGTCTTGCAGCTGTAGTTGGTTTATTGCTTGGAGTAGTCTTTACTGAGCGCCTTCTGATGAGGTTTGGAAAATTTCCAGGATTACCCCTACCAATTTTTCTATCACTTGCATTCTTGGGTTTTGGGTGGCTGATGTCACATTATTTCTTGAATTTTATCATTTGATTTTATCTGAGGTTAAATAATCTGTAGTAACAAAAATCAAAAGGTTTAAAATGAGTATTGAAGGAAATTAGCTCGGTCGAAAAACATGTCTTCACGCAAGTTTAGATACAGAGGATTTACTATAGAAGAATTAAAACAGAAAAGCATGGACGAGATACTAGAATTATTACCCGCAAGAAGAAGAAGAAACCTATCTCGTCAAGAATTCTGGACACCAAGAAGAAAGAAGCTATTAGAAGACATTAGAGAAGCTATTGAAGCTCAAGAAAGAGGAGATACAGTTGTTGTAAGAACACATGTAAGGGACATGGCTGTCCTACCAGAGATGGTTGGAGCAACAGTTGCAATCTACAATGGCAAGGAATACATAGAAATTCTAATTCAACCACAAATGATAGGTCACGTGTTTGGAGAGTTCTCCCCTACTTGTAAGAAAGTAAACCATGGAAGTCCTGGTATTGGTGCAACTCGTTCTTCGCTATATGTTCCACTTAAATAATTTCTTTCTTTTCAACTGAAATTTTATAATATACCTTATTTGTTTCTATCCTATGAGTACTCCTCCTGAAGAAAATGCTGTTTTAAAACCAGAAGAAACTAAAGCTTTTCAGAGACTAGAAAAAAATTTCACTATTGATTTACTTTGGATTTGGATTCTAAGACTACTGAGAGATGGACCAAAGTATGCTTATGAATTGCGTCAAGAAATAGAAACTAAATTCGGTTTTAGCCCTGCAATAGTTACAAATTATACGATTCTTTATTTGCTTGAACGAGAAGGTGTTGTACAAAAAGTTGAGAAGAGAAATTCTGATGAACGGATTGACCGTAAATATTATGCTATAACCGATTTAGGTGAAAAATTAATGGATGAAGCGGAAAATTACTTATATACAACTATCAGTAAACTTTTCCCTAAAAATAGTTCAAGCAAGTAATTTTATTCTTGCTCATTTTTCAACAAACTTAAAAATTCATACAAAAAATAGTTAATAGGTTATAATGATGAAGGTGTTAATTTAATATGCCTAAGAAGAGAAAATCGGGAGGAAGATCTGGAGGTAAACGAGGACGTGCCACCATGAAGACTTGTGCCAGTTGTGGCGCTAAAATTCCAACCGATAAAGCAAAGAAATACACTGTTTATAGCAGTGCAGTTGATTATAGGTTAGCTAGAGAACTTCGACAAGAAGGTGCTCATATCCCTCGTCAGCAGAAAATTGTTTACTATTGTGTTTCTTGTGCAATTCACAGGGGACGGACAAATATTAGAGCAAAAAAAGAGAGGCGTGGTTAATCCATATCCACCTCTCTATTCTTTCAATTTTAGAGGTATACCAATGAATTTTTTTTTCTTAATACCTTCCTCAACAATCAGAACATCAACTCCCAAAAAAATTAAATCTGTGATAGGTGGACAAAAGAGAGTTGATGTTTTCTCGAGAATTATGCTCAATCTTTGTCGTTGGAAAGATAGATGTGATGCTAAACTTGTAGTAGTGCTTTACTTATCTCATCCCGAAGAGAATTTGACTTTTACAATTCCTTTAGATTCTATATCGTCACCTATAGAGAATGAGTTAGAAGCTACTGAATTCATGATACATTTGCTAAATTCTCCAGATGAACTAGGGATTACTATAGAAAAACAAGATTTTTCTACTTTACTAAGCAACTTAGCTTCAGATTGTAACTTCTTCTATCTTACATCATCAGGGGAAGATATCTCCCAATTAGATGAAGATTCCATGAAATCAAAAAATTTGTGCTTCATTTTAGGCAGCCAAATGGATCTAACTCATACTCAAGAAAAAAATCTAAGCAAGTTTAATCCCACTTTAATTAGTGTAGGAGATAGGGAATACCTTGCATCTCATGTTGTATCTATAATCAATCATTATTTATTTACTAAATTCAAGTAAACTGGAAGGTTACTAAAACTTTAATTCTTGTAGATGGGTGATTAATATGATGACTAACAATGATAAGAAACCTAAGAGAAAACTCGATAGTACAGTCATTTCTAAGAAGATGTTAGCAATTGCTTTTACGGCACCTTTTGTTCTTAGTATTAGTTTTATGGCAATTGCTTTCTTTGCAACTCTCAATGCATCTGATACAGTACAAACAATCTCTCTTGTTGTAGCAACATTTTTGGGTCTTGGGCTTTCAATAGGAATTATCTTTTTTATGCAGAAAAGAATCAATAAAAGATTGGATAAATCGGAGAAAGAATCAACATAATCCTTTAAGATTTATTGCTTAAATTCTAACCTCTTTCTCGATTCTTTCTGTTAAAGCATAAATTTTTTAAAACTGGATAGAATATCTCAAAATAGAAATCTACGAAGGGATTAAAGGGAAAAAAAAGAAAAGGAGAAAAATTTTGATCATGAGTTTGTTTCTGTGACAATTTCCGAGAAAATTGTGAAGAATGCTTCAGGACTCCTCCTCAATCAGTGCTGAGTGGATGAAAAACCTTGTATTTCATACAACAAACAGCAAAAAGGTTGAACAAGAAAAGCACAGAGATGTAAATCTATACAATTCAGGTTGCAACCTTTCTGGTTGTTCGGAATCATCTCCTGTTACAAGAGGCAACTCATAACACCTAACCCCATCGAATCTAAAGAAACGATGTATCCCCTAAGGAATACTTAAGCCACTGGCCTAAGGGATGGAAATTTTCATACACCTTCAAATCGTGATATTCTCCAGAAAGATAGTCACGAAGAGAGTTATACAGCTTGAACTTCCCACCAGGGTGTAAGATATAGGTGATCAACCTTTTAGCTATATTCCTTGCTCCGTTTAAGTCAGCATTGAGTTCGTAGTTGCACTGACGGCAAACGAACCTTCCTTGGCTGGAACGGGTGGTGTGTTGGGAAAAACATCTGGAACATGTCTTAGAGGTGTTTCTTTCTCCTACAGCTACTACGCGATGAGATTCAAATCCTTGTTGTCGAAGTTTGAACTTCAGTTTAGTTATGAAATGACGATAACGCCATTTATTTAACTGACGGCGTAGGGATTTGTTTACTTTTCCACGGTAGTTACTGTTACGGATATGTTTAGGATAGCCAACAACTACAAACAGATTATAACGTTGCTTCATCTGGAGAATGAAATCAACTAATTGATTGACTGCATAACCCAGTTCCTGTTCCGTAATAGAACGAAATCTTTTACGTAATTGGGAAAGCTTAACGTTAAGCTGATTGTGGGGGTGACCTTTCTTTAACCTTGTATCCAACTCACTCTGAATAGACTCTATCCTCTTTTCTAGTATAAAGAGTTTAGTTTGTTTCTCCTTATTAACTATGAAGCGGATTTCATCCATTGTTACTTTTCCTTTATGGTTAAGTACTACAGCAACAGCTGTCTTCTTTATTCCTA
>BPTM01000094.1 GCA_023705945.1 Candidatus Heimdallarchaeota archaeon | reverse complement strand
AGGAGACCCTCGTACGGTCTCGGAGCCCCGTCCGGTATCGGGTGTTCTCGTGGGTGATTCTAAAGAGCGAACATCTCTGCCGGGAGCTGCAACCGTTAAGGCTGGAGGAGAAGTTTTGTACACTCCCGCATCTCCTTTCGACGTGCCCACTCTTTGTATCATCTTCGTCGATCTATAAGATATTTTATAATTTATAAATTTATCGATCATCGTAACCCACCACAGATCACTGTTATAGCTATCAATAACACATCATATAAATAGTGCACTCCCCAGCAAACAGCGAACCCATACTTGACCAGGAAGTGTGTAAATATAACTGCTACAAAGAAGTGTACTCCACAGTACGGTATGACTCCCCAGCTCATACTATACAGATTTGTGAGATGCACACCAATACTAATGATGGGTAGAATGAATAATGTCCTCACATACAGGTTCTGTTTGAAGTCTGGGTTCTTCCTGGAGGTGAGTAGATATATGATACCGTAGGGTACCAATTTGAACAGGAAGTCTTCCATAACCGTCACCAATACAAGTAACCTTAGAAATGGAATTGATAGGTCCATGTTCCAGTCGTAGACCCTACTATCCAGTGGTCCCATAACGACCATTAAACCAATCGATAGAGACCACCCAACTAACGCCACCTTGCGCAGTATGTCTGTTGATCTCTTACCCTCCTGGCGTGTCCCCCACAGGATTGTTTTTAAATACTGTTTCAACTTATTCTCTTTCCTTCTGCTGGCTAATCTTGTATAGCAGGGCGCGTATGACACTGTCATACGACTTGTGTTGTTCTTCCTCGTAGATGACATCTAGTTGCGACTTGACGTGTTGAGAGATTTCTATTTGTGGCATTTTGTCACTTCACCTCCAACTTTGTCATTGCCTCACCAAGAGTGATTTCTTTAACTTCCCTTACTAGTTCTGTTTCCCCGTAAGTTCCATCTTCGTTTATAGTTGGAATGTATCGAGTACTTTTAACACTAACCTTTTTCGTTAGGAAAGAATCTAATAACTTCAATGTATCCACACCATATTCTCCAAACATTTCCTTATCTTGCATTTCTTCCAGAGCGTTGAGGAACATTTTTGAAATCACCGATAATTCTCGTATGGAGAGATAGAGAGTATTCTTCCAATAATATTCGAAGTACTGTTTTCTCATACCCTTTGCCATATTGATGTTAAATGTACTATACTCGTAATCGATGATAGCCCATTCCAACATTTCATTTAGTATGATCCCCTCCCACTCTTCTATGTTAATGGTGTACTGTTTCTTTGTAGATTTTCGGAGATGTTTTTTGACTGTCTTGTCCAGATCGGATCTCACGAGAGCAAAGACTAGAGAGACTTTTTTATCTTTAAGTAAATCTGGTCTGTGTACCTTTATCCATAGCCTAGGATCTATTACTCCTCTGGGTATAGTATCCTCTAACATTTCAGTCGTGGAGGTTAGTGCTTCTAATACACTCTCTATATTTTCAACCGCTTCTCCGTCAATATGTTCACTCATTTCTCTATCTCCTGTCCTACTGCCTCCGATACGAAATTTAGGAGCATCTTCGCACCTCGGATGATTGCCTCTTTAGCCTGTTTATTGTACCTGATCGTATCCCACCCGAATCCGTGAACGTTTAAAACGAACTGCATACAATATGTCTTCGGACGATTTTTACGTGACCGCTCTTCTGGAGGGATACCTAACTCATCCCATCCCTTGTGAAGCTCCTCGCGAGTTGGTATCTTCTCGTGAAATCGCAGATGTAACATTTCACCAAAGTCCTGATTAAGTCCGAGATCGGTATAGACAATTGCCACACCGCCCTCAGCTGAAAAACTATGGCCAATAATTGACCTCTTACCTTCCCGATACATCCTGGACCGATGTTCATCAACACCATCATTGATCTTTTTGATGTCATTGGCTGTTAGAGAGAAGTGTGTTCCTCCTATGAGATTACGAACGTCCTTCATACTCACGATCTCGCCACCTTCCCAATCACCAACAACGTCCTGAAATTTTCAACATCCGCTTTCCACTTCTCCTTTTCTGTCCCTAGTCGCTTATGTGCCGATGATTCCTTAGAGTAGATATAGTATTTTGGATCAACACATCCACGTTTCGTGACAATATATGCTGGTCGTCTATTACCCTCTTCGCAGTACTTGTCTTTGGGATACTGGAATATTTCATATGTAACGTATACCTCAGCAAATTCTTTATCTCGAATTGTCTCACCGTGGATCTTGATAGCATCTGGATGGGTCCATAACATGTCACAAACGACATCGTCTTTGCTAAAGA
>BPTM01000093.1 GCA_023705945.1 Candidatus Heimdallarchaeota archaeon | reverse complement strand
AACTCATCCCCGGGAAAGTTCTTTTCGACCTGTTTGATCACGATACTCTTCCCGACAGCTTTGCTGATTAGGAATAACTGCCTATCCTTGGGGAATTTTGATAACACATCCAAATAGCTTGCCCAGCCCCTCAGTAGTGGGTCCTTGGGTAATATGAATATCTTACAGACCGGTGGTGAATCGTACCAGACCTTTATTGGTGATTTCCAATTACAATCGATCTTAAAATCTTTTGGGATTGTCATTTTTAATTGCCTCCATCAAAATATTTTATACAAACTGGACCTATACCCCGTTCGACCGATTCTGCGACTTTGAGCCTCCTTCCGCAAACTATACAACGACCATATTGGATCATCAATTGCTTTGCCCTTTCTATACCCATTAAATGATCGGGTTCAATTCTAAAGATTGCTCCTGACTCGTATTCGAAATCAAATTTGACTCTCTTATTTTCTTTACTCAATCTCTCACTATCGACCTCAACAAGTCGTTTGGCGTAAACTCTTGTCTTCGCTCGATTTAACTTGACCACATAGATCTCACCTGTGGGGAGTTCATATACTCCTGGTGCAACTCTCTTGTCCACTGTACTGTTTTTCAAATCTTCACGCGATAATAGAACTAATGTTCCTCCTTCTATCATCACATTAATTTCATCAACTTGATACTGTTGTAATTGCGTCAACCCGCCAGTCCTCAGCTTAGCATCGACTATCTCCCAAAATATCTGAGAAAGCTTCTTTTGATCAGCTGTCATTCTTTTAACCATCCCCAGTAATCCATCTTCTTACAGTACCGGGCTATCCTCTTTATCATCGAGAGGAGTCTGTTAGAGTGCCATCTCCGACCCTTCCGACTCCCGTTCTTTATGAAATCCATATGATGGCCGACCTCGTGGATTATCGTGCCGATTGAGAAAGTCTCCTCGTGGAGATCTATCATACATCCATAATATTTTGCCGAGGACTTTCTCACGTTACTCGGATAATTATACTGTCCATGATTTGGGCGCCGTCGATTGAACGTTACCCGTACCTTGGGTAATTTAAAATGACGGCACAGTTTGTTGATGATCTTTATGGCCTCGCCCTGGCCGATTACCATCTGTGAGTACTCGGTTGCGACCAATGAGTGTTCTTTGCTGGCATAATCGGTTATTGTTTAACATCCTCCTTAACTATCTTCATCGCCTTCACCCAGCGATTGAACTCAGCCCGACTGCCGATGTTAATACCGCCCACTCTGACCCGCTTGCACTTGACCCCTTCAATAAACTCCTCGGCGTCGTCTAGATCATCAAAGGAATATGTACCATCTTCCTCGATCTCGACATTACGGGACTCATCAACTGCCTCGCTGGCGTCTGCGTCCTTGTTGAGTTTGACACTATAAAAGAAGGGCTTCCACTTGATCTCCTCGAACTCGGACTCCCTCGGCTCAGCCATATAATGGGTAATGAGTTCACCAAGATGGATCGCTTGTAATCCACCTAACCACCAGATCGTCTTCTTCCTCTTGGGATTTGGATACTCGGTTGTGACCATCTCAACGGGACCGATCTTTTCGGTTTTAACAACCTTACCTCGGAAGCTCATTTTTTAAACACCCCAGATAACAAATCGTAGTCCAGCTTTCTAACTCTCTTCGGGATTTCCTCAACCCTGATTATACGACCCCCACCCTTCACGATACGGGCTTTCCACCCATCAGGATTTCTGGTATCTATGTACAACCCCTTGACTCCGTATTTATTTGTGAAGAAAACTCGCACCTTATTTTTCTTCTCCATTTCTTTTCTCCCCATCTTAATTAATTATTATAATATCTCACTATTATATAAATCTATTGACGACATAGTAGCAATCGATTAACAATCGATACCTAATGCCCAACTGTATTATCCGTTCTTCAGTTGCATTATCCCAAATATTTCTTGCCCTCGACTACTTTTCTGACTAGCCCGAAAAATCCTGACTTACGGAGTCTCTCATGTGCTAATGCTGTTCGAACCTTATCTTCCAATAGGTATTCCGAACGACTGACCGACACATAGTAACCACGATCTGGTATGTGGATGACTTCTCTGTCTCTCATGGTCTCGTAGCATGGTTCCCAGAGATGTATAGAGTACCTAAATCTTTTTACTGTTTCTTTATCTTCTGGGGTTATCCTGCTGACGTGATATCTTACTATCCTTGCCATATCCTTGAGTATCAGTATTGGAGCTTCTGCATCGACATTCGCTCGAAACCGATGAGTCATTATGATCGCCCGCGCCAGTGCAGTTCTCTTATTTATGATCATATCTACTTTCCCCTAAGTGAGTATAGTCAATCCATGGTTGTTAATTATATAGCACTGGGGGATATGAGTTCGTATCTGTATTGAGTGATCCCTCCCGTCGATCAACCATTCTATACAACGTTTTGGATTGAGTGCTACTGTCCCTCCATACCGGTTTCTGTATGAACCCAAAATATCCATTGCCTCATATCTCCTGAGGAGTATTGGAGTCCGTTCAGTTATAATTTTATCTATCTG
>BPTM01000092.1 GCA_023705945.1 Candidatus Heimdallarchaeota archaeon | reverse complement strand
GTGCCCTTGACTCTCCATATGCCCTCAAGTGTAACCCATGTCTGTTGAGTTAACAAGTAATAATTCAAAACGAAAGGTTTAAATATATTCGCCAACTTAGAGAATATTGAGTAATAATTCATTAAGGTGAAAAATAATAATGTATGGAAGAAGAAGATTTTATGGAGTAGGATATGGAAGAGGGAGAGGATATGGAGCTGGATACGGTCCAGGATGGGGACCAGGAAGAAGATTTGCAAGCCCGTACTGTGATTATTATCCTGATCGTCCTAGAGGATGGTGGGCTATGCCAGAATATGAAGGAGCAGGTTTTACTGCACCACCAGCAGGAGCTAGGTGGGATCCTTATGGAAAACCGGAAACACCGGAAGCAATAGAGCATGAAATTTCTCTCATTCAAAGGCAAGTTGAAGCACTTCAAAAAGAAATTGAGCAACTGAAATCGTTGGATAAACCAGCTAAATAAAGAGGAAATTAACAATACTTATATTTCCCCATACCATTTTTTTCAAGGTAATAAATATGTCTGGCAGAGGATTTGCTCCTGATGATGATTTTCGTGGTAGAGGGAGACCACATGGACGTGGAAGAGGGAGAAGACATCCAAGAAGGGGAAGACCACCTGTTTTTTACCCAATTAACGTTAATAGAGATATTAATGTAGCCAAGGGAACGGTTGAGCTTTCTAGTTTTGAGTTGCAAATACTACAATTATCAGACATAGAAAACCTTAATCAAAACGAGATAGCAGAAAAATTGAATATTTCACAAACCTCTGTCTGGAGATACTTGAATGCAACAAGAAAGAAAATTGCATTAGCTATCAGTCAACATCATGAAATTATAATTCAAATTAAGGATTAAGCTTTTTGATTTTTGAAAAATAACTAGTTTTATTAGATTCGGTGATAATGTTAATTCGTAATGAGTAATAAGAAGAAAAAAAAAGAAGAAGAATGGAAGAAAGAACTCACTCCAGAACAATATAATGTTCTCCGTCTTAAAGGAACAGAAAAACCGTTTACAGGTAAATACTGGGACAATGAGAAGGAAGGAATTTACAAGTGTGCGGGATGTGGGACACTTTTATTTGATTCTAATACAAAATTCGATGCAGGCTGTGGTTGGCCTAGTTTTAGTTCAACAATTAAAGAAGCGAATATTGAAGAAAAGGTAGATAAATCTCAGAATATGGTTAGAACAGAGGTCTTGTGTAAAAACTGTGGAGGACACTTGGGGCATATTTTCGATGATGGTCCTCAACCAACAGGATTACGATTTTGTATAAATTCTGTTTCCATAGATTTTGAAAAGAAAGATGAATAGTCAAATAGTGAAAGAAAAATATAACGAGTTACCCTTGCAATTTCCTTCTCAGATTCAATAATTTCCAGTTGTAGAACATTGTTATTGCTTGAGCTAGAACTTTAGTTGTTTTTAGACCAATATTTTTCTCCACGTAGTGAGAAAGTAGGATTGAAATCTTTGCATCTTTTGTTGTGATAATACAATAAGGTTGAGCAAATCTTCTGCCAGGTGTAAATACGGAAACATCAGAAATTTGTTTCCACGAGTATTTCTTTACATCTTTTCTTTCATCGGTAATGTAAAGTCCATCTTTTGTTAATAAATAGGTGTTCTTATTGCGGGAGGAGTAGTTTACCAAAAAAATAACTTGCACCAAACCTACTACTCCAATAACTACTCCTAAAATTGCAATGTAAACAGACCAATTATTCCCCAGAAACGGTAAGGAAATGCCTAACAACACTCCAGAGATTACTAGAAGGGTGGCTAATCTGATTACTATACTCCAAATAGTCTTAGGTTCTAACAATAACTCCGAATGGCTTTTTCTATATTTTCTCATTCCTAGATGCGAGGAGTTCAATCCACTTGATTCTTCAGATGACATCACAATCAGCGACTTATAATTGAACTTCATTAACCTACATAAAAAATTACTTCTCTCTGATTGGTGGTCTAATTCCACAATAAAACACCTCTATTTTGTATCTAAAGGGATAAAAAAGTTCCACAAACTTTAAGAAATTATGAAAGAAAAAAA
>BPTM01000091.1 GCA_023705945.1 Candidatus Heimdallarchaeota archaeon | reverse complement strand
AAGAAAAAAAATCAAAAAAAGGCAGTTTATTCAAGATTATTGCAATTATTCTTGTACTTGGAGATGTTTCCTTACTCATTATCGGACTAGTTAAAATTTTCAGTGGAATAGCAGAACCAAACATCGATCTGAAATTTGAACTCATAAACTCAGGAATGATATTTATTTGGGCTTTTGGAGGTGTTCTTATTATATTAATTCCAGCACTGACGATTACTTTTATTCTGAGTAGAGCAAAATCTTTCACTAAAACATTTAACAATATACCTAGATCAAGCCCTAATATGGATGCATACTCAGCATCTTATAGACCTTCAAAAAGAGGAAATATTTACTACTGTGATTACTGTGGATATGAAGTTAAGAGCCACGAAAGAGAATGTCCTGAATGTAGTGGTCCAATAAAAAGAGGCAAAAGAGTAGCGTAATTACTTCTCTTTTTTCTTTTTAGGAACGATCAGAACCTCATCTATTTCAGTAATATCATTGATTTCTTTCTCTCTCCAAAGGAGAAGAATTTTGTTTAGATGTTGTTTAAATGTTTCGTGTTTATCTTTTGGTAATGTTTCAACTTCAAGAACGATTGGTGATGCCCCCTTCCTTAGTCTGTATACTTTCACCTTTCCTTCTCGTTGTTGTTCAATAATTCCCTGTGTTTCTAGAACTTCTAGATGGTGGTAGAGATTATATCGAGATTCATTTAAAGATTGTTCCAAATCTAAAGTAGTTTGAGTTTTCTCCTTTAACTCATCCACAATAGCCTTCCTTGTAGGATGGCTAACAGAGGAGATCTTCTTGGGAACGCGTTTTCTTCTTTCTTCTTTCATGCACAATCTCCTCACCAAAGCTGTTATTCAGCTTTATCCTCCTTCTTTTTCATGTATTTCATCTTTTGAGCAGCGATGTTTTTCTGTATAAAATCAATAGAGGATTGAGCTGACTTGAAAGAAGCAGTATCTGTAGATTCAAACTTATCTTTAATTGCTTGAGGAGCCATCGCATAATATTTACCCTCCACTGCAGTTGATGCCGCCATCGTATCCTTCTTATCTCTTGTCTCAGTTCTTTGGAGATAAAAATGACTAATCATGTGTATAACTTTTCCTTCTCCATGTTCAAACTCGATTATTACTGGACTCTCGCCATATTTTGTCTTAAGCTCATTAGAATAAACGAGAACTTTGACATTTTTCTTATCGAGTATCTCGATAGGATAAGAAGAACCTTCTAGCCACCAAAGCGGTTCCCCATCTGCTTCTAGAAAACCTTTTACTATAGGGTTATCTGGATCCTTTACTGTTATTCTTACGACTTCATCCCCAGTAGGTTTTTGATTATACTTGACTTTATCAGGAAATCCTTTTTCCAGTACATTCTGAAGCGCCCAATCTGTAGTGATCAACAAACCTCCTTCACGAACAAAAGTTACTAGTTTTCTTATTGCTTTATCACTTATGTTCCCAGGACAGTTTATGAAAACGGTTTGATCAGGTCTGTAACTTACTGTTTCCGCAGAATGTTCAGGGATAACTACATGAGGAATGTCTGCTAATCGAAGCACTAACTCACAGTTATCGTATCCTCCCTGAACAACTATGACATTACTTTCCTCAACCTCATCCAGAGCTGCTGCCAGTTCTGGTTCTTCCTCTCTCAGTTTTGTTTTGGCATACCAAGATGAAACCTCGTAAGAATCTTTCATTTGGTTATATTTAGCATCATCCTTATCCATGTTCTTAGGTGCCCCTTTAGACTGGATGTTTTGGAATGCTTGGAATATTTCTTCTTGATTTGTATTTTTTTGTTGCTTTTCGGCATTCATTTATGTTCAAAGTAAGTAACTACTTACTGACTTAAAAGGATTTGGGTAAGTAAGTACTTACTAAATGAGGAAGAAATCAAGCCTTAAATAAATCCAGAAAGCCTAGAGCAAATTGTTCTATTTGATCCCAGTCTCTAAGGTCAGTATAGTCAGATTCAACAGGTAACCCGGTAGCTTGGGTTCCAGCTAATTTCATTATTTTCTTCTCCAACCAACCCATTCTAGAGCTTTCTGAAAAATCAATAATACCTCCAAAAGCGTCATAGTACGCTATAGAAATACCGAATTCTGTCAATTTATCAGGGATATATTCTTCCTTGACTTTCGCATATTGTTCATCAAGTGCGGCGTAAGCTGAGCAGACATAGAAGCCAAAAGGACCAGCAAATTTCTGGATTTCTAATCTCATATTACGAACAAAATTTTTAACATGTCGTGTCCATTGACCAATTTTTATGCTAGAACCAATGATTAGACCATTATAATCATCAAAATTGTCAAAATTGGATTTCTCATTAAGATCAACTACTTCAGCAAGAACATTATTATCTCTAAAAATTTCGGCGATTTTAACCGCTACGCCTTCGGTAGCACCAAATCTTGAACCATAAACAATCAGAACTTTTTTCTCTGTCATTACTATCAAACTAAATAAGGTAGAATGAGTACTTAAATACCTTACATTGTCCTCGAATCATTAAGGCTAGGTGAGCATGAATTATTGAATTAACACCATGCTTCTAACCATTTCTGCACAATCTTCAATTAAATCTGAAGATTTTTCAATATCCCTTATAGCGTGATCTAAGATTATTAGTGCCCCAGCAGGCACTTCTCCAGTTGAAAAAGCTATTTCATATTTCAGTTGCTTATAGTTTTCGTCTATGTCTGTTTCAATTTGACTTACTTTCTCAATCTCTTTTACAAGTTCTTCATGTTCAATAGAGAACATTGAATCGAATACCTTCGTAAAAACCTGAAATTCAGCTACTAATAGTTCAAAATTAGACTTGAGAATCTGAAGTATACTCTTGGGAAATTCTTGGTTAATTATAAGTAGAAGATTATTTGCACCCTGTTTAATTCTTCCAGCAGATTTATCTGCAAGTTTTATAAAATTTATTAGGTCTGTTCGAACATACTCAGGCATTCTGCCTGCAGAGAGCATATCAAGAATATCTGCTTCTACAATATCGGCTGTTTTTTCTTCTTGATGTATCAAATCGTACATATTTTTTGCTGCTTCTTCATCTTTCTCTTCCCAGAAAGTATAGAAATCTCTGGCTTTAGTTATACAGCTGTTGACAAGAATCAAATGCGCTCTAATTCGCTTTAAAACCCTAGATTCTCTCCTTTTACTTAACCAGTGCTTTAGTTCTTTATTACTCAACTTGACACCTCTCATTTTTACTAACTAACAATTCTCTCTGCTTTAAATAATTAATATACATTGTTTGATTATATCTCTTTCTCATCTTTATCATCCTCTTCAATAGGGAAAATTCTAAAATCACCTTTATCTGTAGCAAACAAGACTTTACTTCCTTCAGTTAAAGGAACGTTTTTACCAAT
The DNA here is from genome assembly GCA_023705945.1 of Candidatus Heimdallarchaeota archaeon. Taxonomy (GTDB): domain Archaea; phylum Asgardarchaeota; class Heimdallarchaeia; order Heimdallarchaeales; family Heimdallarchaeaceae; genus UBA460. Next base: position 9,835 of record BPTM01000091.1, on the reverse strand, counting down.
CAATTCTTTTGCCTTAATTACTTGATTAAATGCAACCAAATCGACATCATAAAACTCACCCACACACTTTGTCTTGATAATCTCAGCTTCTATAACATTATCATAAGTTATTTCCCCTCTCTCAGATATGGAATAAATATCTGCTAACTCTGCTGGAATTAGAGCAACTGCCTTAGTACCAGATTTTAAATCGGTTTCAATCTCAATCTTGATATCTTCAACAATAAGAAAACTCTTGTTTTTCTCCTGTAAAATTGTTCCCATTATTTCTGTAGTTTCACCTAAGAAGTTTGCAACATAGATCGAAACTGGATTGTTATAAACTTCTTCTGGAGTTCCAAATTGGACAATAGCTCCATCTTTAAACACGGCTATTTTATCAGCTACTCTCATAGCTTCTTGTGTATCATGTGTCGCATGGATACAAGTTAAACTAAGATCTTTCACTAAATTCCTTAGCTCAACTTGAAGTATCTCTCTAATTTTCGCGTCGAGAGCACGTAATGGGTCATCCATCACCAATAAATTGGCATTAGAAACAATAGCTCGAGCTAAAGCAACTCTCTGTTTTTGACCTCCACTAATCTCATCAGGAAAATTCACTTCCTTACCTGATATGTTTAACAAGGAGAACATTTCACGAGCAATTTGTCTAGAATCGTATAAATCAAGATCCTTGACAATAGGACCAAAAAGAACATTCGATTCAACATTCATTCGTGGAAATAAGTTGTACTCTTCAAACACAAAACCAACATTCCTGTCTTCAGAGGGTTTATTTGTTACATCTTCACCATCGAACAAAACTTTTCCTTCAGATGGAGATAAAAGTCCTGCAATAAGGTACATAGTAGTGGTCTTTCCTGCCCCAGTAGGTCCTAGTACTGCTAGATATTCGCCGTCTTCAATGGTAAGATTGATGTTTTCTACACCTCTTCTTTTTCCGTAATATTTGGTAATATTATCTAGTTCTACCTTTACCATAAGCTACATCTCCAGCGCTGAAGCAACACCTTCTTTAGGATATTCAAAGCACCTTGTTGAAGATGGATCAATCACCAACTTCACCTTTTCGTTTTCCTTGAAACGAATAGGATGCTTAGCATGAATTTTTACTTCTACAATCTGTTGATTCTCAAGTTTAACTCTAACTCTTCTTAATAATCCTAGAAATTGATCTCTTACTACCACTCCTGGTAGGAAGTTTTCTGTTTCAATTTTTTCTTTATATTTGTGTACTTTGAAAAACTCCCGTCGAACAGCCACAACCGCTCTCTTACCTCTTGCAATGCCCATGTTTTTAACTTTGATAGTTGATTGACCAACTCTTACTTCTGCAAAATCTTTTTTGTCATTAATAACGACAGATTCAAGAAAATCTGATTCACCAACGAAGAAAGATGTAAAGATGTTATTGGGCGTAAAGATCAAATCAGATGCTGATCCTAGTTGTACCAATCTTCCTTTATTCATTACAGCTACTTTATCACTAATTGTCAATGCTTCAGCTTGATCATGCGTTACATGAATAGCTGTTAATCCTTCCTTCTTGACTAAATCACGAAGGAAGATTTGAAATTCTTCCCTTATTTTCTGATCTAATGCACCCAATGGTTCATCTAGAAGGAGAACTTTTGCTTCTGAAGCGATAACTCTGGCTAATGCTGTTTTTTGCCAATCTGGTGCAGATAATGAAGGAGGATAAAGTTCTGCTTTGTCATCAATTTGAACTGCTTTGAGGGCATGATCTACTAACGATTCAATTTCACTCTTTTTTCTCCCCCTCACTCTGGGACCATAAGCAGCATTTTCCCATACATTCAGATGTGGAAATATCGCAAAATGCTGGAAAACAAACCCGATGTGTCTATCTCTTATACTTAAATTCTCAACGGATTTACCATCGAAATAAATGTTACCTTGAGTAGGAAGGATTGTACCTGCTAAAAGGCGTAAAGTTGTAGTTTTACCACATCCACTTGGACCAATTAAACTTACATACTCTCCATCTTCTATGATGAAACTAAGATCCTTGACAGCTTCTACTTTTCTACCGAATATCTTAGTTACGCTTTGAAGTCTTATCTCAGGCATCTTTCTTCCTCCTTGTTACTAATCGCAATAATATGAGCATTACGAATGATATGATTATCAATAGCGTTGACGCGAATGCTGCTGCGGGAAACGTTGATGCTTCGAAGAAGTCAACAAGTAAAACAGGTATAGTTCTTTCTATTCCCATACAAATTATTGTTGCTCCTGTTTCACTCATTGAACGAGTGAAAGTCAGAATTGCAGCTGCAATTAGTCCGCTCTTCAAGAAGGGCAAAGTTACCGTTCTGAAAGCTGTAATCTTTGAAGCTCCAAATGCTGCAGCGGCTTCATCATACATAGTTGAAATGGAATCAAAGGATCCTATCAATGGTCTGACACAATAGGAATACGTGAAAGAGATATGAGCAATTACTATCATAGCAAAACCTGGTGATAGTATATGTAAGCCATTAGATCCCCATAGGAAGAATATACTAAATCCTAATGCTGAACTTGGTATAACTAATGGTATATCTATCAACCCATCTAGAAAACCTTTGAGTTTTTTATTTTTCATTTTAGAAATCATTAAGGCCATCGGAGTGGCTATAAGCAAGTTTACAAGTGTAACTATTAGAGCGATTTCTAATGACGTTACCAGTGCCGTCATTATATCGTTTATTTTCTTATCAGGGGCATGGAATACTTGGTAAATCATCCCTGCTTCAAATTCCCCAGAGAAAGGAGATCCACCCCACCATTGGAATAAGAAGATTATAACAAAAAGAGCAGGAATAAAAACAAAAAGAAAGAAGAGTGCAATAGAGAAGGTATCTCTTGTTCTAGTAACTTTCTTAGAACTTAATTTTCTTTCAAATCTTGGAAATACTTTTTTCCATGGAAGTCCTACTTTTCTAGCGAAGAGTCGAACTAAGGTAAGTAGCAATAAACTAATTATTATCAGAATAAAAGCAAGAAATGCTGTGGTTGGAATTTTCAGTCCTTTCATCCAACTAACTATGACTACAGGAGCAGTCTGATACACTCCACTAACTATCAATGTTGCTCCTGTTTCTCCTAAAGATCTTGTAAAGGCTAAAACTGTTCCCGCTAATAGTCCTTCTTTAACCATAGGCAGAGAGATCATTTTTGCAATAGTAAAAGGAGATGCTCCCAACGTTTTTCCAGCTTTTTCTAAATTTAAGTCCAAATCTGCGATGATGCCCTTAATTGAACGCGTGACATAAGGGAAAGTAAAAGCAACGTGAGCAAATATTATGAGTAATGTACCTTGTGAAGCGAAACCTACTTGAGAGTTATACAATCTTGAAATACCATTGTTTGTTCCCCAGAAAAGATAGATAGAGAAACCTAAAGCACTAGTAGGTACAGCCATAGGTAAGTCTACAAATGTGTCGAGAATACTCTTTCCTCTGAATTCATATCTAGCCAGAATCCAAGCCATAGGAACTCCCACGATTATATCAAATATAGTTACAACAGCTGCAATTTGAAATGACAAACCAATTGATCTTATCATAGAAAGAAAAGCTTCATTCCCTAAAATTGGGTCATTGAAGACAGTTTCGTTAATATCACCCCAACTGATAATTATTTGAAAAAGTAGGTAAAGGATAGGTCCCAAGACAATTAGGATAAATATACCAACTGTCAATGCTTTACCAGCTGTAAGGACGGTATCTTTCGACAACCATTTTTCGGTAGCTAGTAAACTTCTTCTAAACTTGACTTCCAAATCAAGTTTATCCTCTTCAGCTACCATTTATTTTCTCCTCCTTCGTTTGTAAATAACTGTAAGAATCATCAGTGATGTGAGCATAATTGGTACTAACAAAACAGGCTCCAACCCTACTTGCCAATATTCAACATCCTCATTCTTCTCTATGGTTGTTGCTCTTGTCTTTAACCACAAATCTGGTATTCGATCCAGAACTTCTCCATCAGTAGGTACGTTAAAACGGGGTATAGAAATGTTTAACTGAACACCATTTTCAGGTTTGAATACTTTTTCCATTTCTGCAACTACGTCAGGATCGTCCTTAATGGTCTCATTACCAGGGCGAAAACCAAATGGGATAGATATCTTTTGTATCTCTTTGCTTAGTAAGAATGTTTCAAATTCAGAAGCTGCAAAAGCTTCATCTGGAGTTACCCATGAAGCATTGAGAATAGCTAAGGGATGGTCACTCCATAGTGTACCTTCTTCTGGGTAAACTGCAACTAAATCATCTCCCCACTTGGCATAAGCTTCTCCATCTTTTGCTGTTTCAATGATCAAGTTCTCATATAGAATTATTACATTGATAGCTGACGGTCCTAGCTGAACTGCTTGTTTTGCAAGAAAACCTGTTGAAGTTCCATAAAGAACTGCTTTGGATTCTACTTTTTTAAGCCAATCTTGTATAGTTGTATTTTGTAAATCAGCTAATTCAATATTATCTGGAGTTTTCCCACTTGCGGCGGTAATTTCCAGTAAAACAGCCATAAAACCTGAATTTGATTCTTGAGCTGAGGTGTGAGCTAATTTCAAATTAACGTCAGCTAAATCATATAAATCAGCTAGAGAAGTGAAGTTGTTTTCTTCACGAAAACTCTTCCACGTACCAAGTACTATTGGTGAAGCAACTAGAGATTTAATTTGGTTTAAGTCTAATACTGAACCCCCAAACTTTTTTTCCCACGCCCAATCAAATAAGGGTATCCATACAGCTGCGGCTGGACTCCATATGGTAGGCTTACTTTCTCCAGATAGGATCGATAACATAGATGTTCGTGTACCTTGAACTTCAAATTGGAGTCTAACGGTTTTATCCGGATTCCTTTCAGCAAACCATTCAGGAAAATCAGGAGCAATAGAATTTATCCAACCTTTTTTCTCACTAGTGTAAAGAACTTTCAAGACAATCTCATCTTTATCTCCTCTAAATTGAGCTTGACGTATAATATCAAGAGCAATTAAGGACGAAATGAGTAATACTACGGTAATAATTGTTGGAAGTTTTGATTTCCCCAATCTAATCCCCTTGTATTTATTGTGTAAGTTCTATTCGAAGTAAGTTCTAGTAGGTAGTTAATAAAAACTCCTTTGGATACTTGAGTTTCCGTAAAAAATCATCCTTTAAAATATTGTGCACTTATGATTTCATTTACGAGAAATAATTGATGATAAAAAATAAAAAATAGAGAGGAAAAGAATTCTAGTGGCCAATCTCAGCCAAAATTGCTGGAATAAGTTGTCTAAAATTCTCATTCTCATGAAGTCCCGCATTTGGATCATTAGCACCTACAACATTTAGAATTGCAATATCTGCTCCATTAAAATATGCTCTCCTTACATCATCTGGTTCCAAACCACCAGCTACAGCTATTAGAGCATCATATTTTGAACGTATTTTTACAATATCCTTGTAACGAATAATGTTGCTTTTGTTTGTTTCCTCATCTCGTCCCTTATGAATCACAACAACATCTGGTTTATGTTTCATTGGAAGCATTTTTCGAAGAGGGTTATCAACACCTAGCATATCAATCATTGAAAACATCCCATGTTTAGTACAAAATTGAATAAAGAAATCTAGTGTTTCCACAGGAGCAGATCCCATTACAGTTGCAGCGTTAGCTCCAGCTGCTGCTGAGAATATAACTTCTGGAGCAGCACCATCTGTCACCTTAATATCAGCAACAACCAAACCTTTCCAGTAACGTCTAATTAGATGAACGCCAGCCATTCCTGTTCGTTTTATGTAGGGTGTTCCTGCTTCAATAATTATCCTTGAATCTTGAGGTATCTGAGGAAGAATTCTTCTAACTTGTCGAGCAGTGCCATTGAAAGCAATTTGAACATACCTATTGTGGGTTGTTAAACTCAAATGCCTTCACCTAATTATTTCTTTTTAGTTATTTTTTCCACTATGTCTGTAATTTCACTTGGCATAAAAATAACTATTTTCTCACTAGGATCTTGAGCAATATCTCTAATTGTTTGCAAAGTTCTTAATTGCAAAGCTCCACGTTCTGTAGAGAGTTTCTTTGCAGCCTCTGCGAGGTTATCAGATGCTTTTAATTCTCCTTCAGATTGAATAATCGCAGCTCGTTTTCCTCTTTCAGCCTCGGCTTGTTTTGCAAATGCTCTTTTCATTTCAGCAGGAAGTTCAATCTCTTGAATTTTAATTGCTTTAATATCTATACCCCATTCATTTGTTTCTCTATCAACGCTCTTCTGGATATCAATAGCAATTTGGTCTCTTTCAGTCAAGACTTGATCAAGCTCAAGTGTTCCCATTGTATCTCGTAAAGCAGCTTGAGTATACTGTCTAACAGCATAAATATAGTTCTCAATTTTAATTACAGCATCTTCAGGTCTCTCAACCTTAAAGTAGACCACAGTATTTGCAAGAACCGGGATATTATCTCTTGTCATTAGTTCTTGTCTTGGAATATCCTGGGTAATGATTCTCATATCTACTTTTTTTGAAGTTTCTATTATTGGGATTATATAGACTAACCCCGGACCCGTAGTTCGTGTATACTTTCCTAATCGGAAAATTACTAATCTTTCATATTCTAGCATAACTCTTATACCGGATAATAACCAGACAGCTAAGAAAAACACTACAACACCTATACCAGCGAAAATGTACCAATCAGCCATTTTGTGTCACCTAATATTTGACTGATTATTCTAAAGCAAAGGTCATTTAACAACCTTTCCAAATAGAGGTAAAAGAGACGATAACTATTTAAACCATAAATTTGGGCTTTGTGTGGGGTTTCCAATGATAAGAGCATTTTACATCCTAACACCTGGTGGAATTCCAGTCTTCTACTATGACCCAGTTGAGAAAAAGGATGCTCTTGCTGATGCTATACTCTTTACTGGACTTATTACTGCTATCCAGAATTTTCTTATTGAAGTCGAAATAGGAGCACCTAAACAATTCACGACTAATACAAGAGAAGTATATATTGAAACTACAAGTTGTTTTGGTCTCGTCCTTGTTAAAGATCAAAATGATGATATATCAGCTAATGATGTTCAACATTTGTTATCATCATTAGTCAACAGATTAGATTTAGTTATGCCTGACAAACAATCCTGTGATTTAGTAGACGATACTGAGAGAAGACAGATAAGAGAAATTGTTGACAAAATACTAGTTGATTGGAAGAAAATCATAAAAGAAAGCAAAGCATCTAAAAAGATGAAAGAAGGATTGTGGTAAGTTAAATTAACCTGGAACCTTTGTAGGTAGGTTAGAATCATCTTCTGCTGGAAAAATCTTACCTTCACGTCCCAAAGAGATTTGTTTCTTATCTCTAAACATTTTGCACCATCCATTTTGAATGGAAACAACATCACCTATTTTGTAATTTTCAGCAGCATCTCTTCCCCATAGAGTTAATACAGTTGAACCTGTCTCGTCAACTATAAGGATATCCCAAACAAATAAAGTTCTATCCCGACTTTGAACTTGTCTAGGTCCATCTTTGGAGACGATTCTTACTTTTAATTCATCAAAATTTGCTTCTGGTTGTAAATTTTCTACTTTCAACTTAATCACTAATAGAAGTAGTTAACATTGTACATAAAAAACTTTTGTCACTCCCAATTAAAAATGAAGGAAGTGAAATACTGCTTCAGACAGATAACTTTTCTATAATATTATCTATTGATTCTTTCAATTCATCAATCTGTGGTGTTTGTTCAGCTTCTGAAAGAATTGCAGACGCTTCTCTGTAATATTCCAAAGACTCAACATTTTGCCCCTTCATTTTGAGAAGTTCTCCAACAGTTTTAACATTATTAAAGTGAATTCCTCGGTGTTTCTTTGAGAAATTTGTTCTATCTATTTTATTAGGAGCAAAATTTTCTAGATATTCCAGATTTGCTCTGAGAAGACTATCATCATACATTAATTCATCGTGACCTGATACAATTATTTTCACATCTCGAGTAAGATACTCTCGCAGGCTGTTAGTATATTCTTGAATGTTTAATATACGAATAAATGGGAAGGGTGATTCCAAATTATCACCAACTATGAGAACCTTATCAACTGAATCGTAACAAGATGAAGAATCAGCTGTATGGCCAGGTGTATGATAAAATTCAACCCCTTCATCTGAAAAAACCAACCTTTCTTTGAAGTCTGTATTCGGTAGGACTAATTTTACATCTCCCTTTTTATGAGCTTCAAATTGCTTCAGATCATCTTTTCCAGTCTTCTCTAATTCTTTCACGCACAATTCGTGGGCAAGAATTATTGAATTTTTAAACAATTGGTTCCCCCAAATATGATCGTAATCATAATGAGTGTTGAAGACAACGATTTTCTTATCTTTAACACCTTCTTTTTCCAAAAAATTCAAAACTTTTTTCATGGGATCAGGGCCAAGAAAAGTGTCACAAATGAAGATTCGATTCTTTCCATTTATTACATAGAGAGTAGTGAAGTAAGGATCATCAAAAGAGAAAAAATATCCTCTAGTGCCTACTTTAATAGCTTTCATCATATTCAGAGTCTTTGAGATTTGAACCCTAATAAGAGTTGAGGAATCTCAATATTGAGGAATATAATCGTCTTTGAGATAATCCCACAGGTCTGCTTCTGTAATTGCTTCATTTTTGATGATTATTTCATATAGTCTTTTCAGCAAAGCATGATGTCGGAGTTCATCATGATAAATTGCTTGAACTATCATCTTTTCTTGATCTGTATCAATTTTTGTAAGTAGTTCCTTATAGGTTTCAATAGCTTGAGCTTCTAACTCGATGTGTTTCTTAATATTTTTAGCAATCTTATCAAGCGACTTCTCATCAATATAAGGTACAAATGATGTGTTCATTGTCATTAAAACTTCTAGCAGACTTGCATGTTTCTTAGAATCTAAAGCAATTGCTAAGATTAGCTCTTTAACTATCTTATTCTCCATATCCTCGACTGATTCTTCAGCAGCTTGTATTATCTTCTGCTCTAAATCCATTTGCTTTTTGTAGAATTTTACTTTCTCTTCATCGGACAATAATATCACCCATTGGAGTTAAGTAAAAATACTATTATAATACATTTTTGTCTTGTAGTCATATTAACTACAATTGTATCAGTTTAAATAGATGGTTTAAAGTGAATATTACGGGAGTTTTTATAAGAATCTCTAGGTAAAGAAAAGATGACTAAGGTTCCTAGGGTGGAGTGTATAGAAGTTAACTATCATCTTGCCTTAAGCAAGCTTTGTCATCAAGTAAAAAATCTCTATAATCGAGCGAATTTTCTGATAAAAACCTCCTTGAACAAAAAGAACAAACTCCTCTTTTACAATGATCTCAACAAGCTACTCAACCATGAAGAATGTTACCGCGTTCTCCCTGCTCACACTGCCCAACATACTCTCAAACTCCTCACTCGAAACTGGAAGGGGTATTTCCGAGCTATAAAAGAGTGGAAGGTCAACCCTGGAGCTTTCTTCTCTATGCCCCGCCCTCCTAATTACAAAAAAAAGGATGGAGAAGTGGTAGCTATTTTCACTAACCAACAAGCGAGGATTGTTAATGGATGGCTAATTCTACCAAAAAAAGTGGGATACACTTACAAAACACGATTGACCTCTCACACTGATTTACGAGAGGTGAGAATCGTCCCAAGAAGACCCGGATATACACTTGAGTTAGTCTATCAGAAAACTTTACCTAAACTCCGTAAAAAGTTGATACGAAAAGGAGGGGTAGATTTAGGGATGATCAACCTTGCCACCTTTGTGGATAACCTCGGTGGGCAACCGA
>BPTM01000090.1 GCA_023705945.1 Candidatus Heimdallarchaeota archaeon | reverse complement strand
GTTTCTTCCCATAGCCTTTATGTTGCCACTGAACTGGTTTATTGCTAGAAGAATGTAACTCCAAAGATTCTCCATAAACATGAAGTTCTCTAACTACTATTGTTGGTTCTTTAATAAATTCTGATCGAATTATATCTTTACTTAATTCTCGAAGACGTAAAAAACCGATTAACATATCATTTTGAACTTCTTCGTAAGAAAGAAAATGTTCAATCCCTTCACTTGCTGAATATTTACGTTGAACAAGGTGGATTGAATTCATAACAAAATCTCCTTTGTTTTGATATATATAACGTCCAATTTCTCTACAACGAATACATCGACATTTCTTTCCTTCACGTTCTAGAATAGCTTGTGCATCTAGTCTAAGATCACTTTTATTTGGACCTCCAGCTATTTGATGAGCAGGTATATCTCTTAAAACTCTCTTAATTCTCACGTAAGGTGGAACCATGGTTTTAATTTCAGCTACTAGTTTTGCTGTTTCTTCATTTGATAAAGCTACATAATCTCCTGCAATGTAATCATCATACAATTGAGTTCCTGGAATAACCATGGTTGGGTAAATCTTGATCTCATCAGGACGATATCTGCTATCGTTGAATAAATGGTAAAAAGAGGTAATATCTCTGTCATAAGATGATCCGGGTAAACCAGGCATCATATGTGCAGTTAGTTTTAGCCCTGAATCTCTAGTGAATTTAAATGAATCAATCACTTCTTTAGTTCTATGACCACGGTTCATTTTCTCTAAAACATCATCAAAAACAGATTGTACGCCTAGTTCCAAACGAGTTACACCAAAATCTATTAAGTGATTAATTTTATCGCATGAAACCTGGTCTGGTCTTGTTTCTACTGTTAATCCAACGCAGCGATATTTTGCTGTCTCATTCAATTTATGAGCTTCTTGAATGTTTGTAGAATCAATACCATTCATAGCATCAAACATACGCAAGATGAACTCTTGTTGGTATTCCAGAGGTTGGTGAGTATATGTCCCACCCATGATTATAGCATCAATTTTTTCAGCAGAGTGACCTATTGCTTCTAATTGATTTATCCGCTCTTGAACTTGAACATATGGATCATAATTACTGCGAATTCCTCTCATAGTAGTTGGTTCATAACCAGTATAACTCTGAGGGCGATCATTATCAGGACCTCCAGGACACATTATGCACTTTCCATGAGGACATTCCCAAGGTCGAGTCATAACTGCAACAATAGCTACACCAGAAAGAGTTCTCACTTTTTTTTTCATCAAAATAGGTAACAGTTTCTGTTTTTCTTTTTCTGTACAAATAGCTAAAATATCACTGTTTCTTGGAAAAGAGTCAAGATGATATTTTTTAGAAATTCCTCTCTTGATTTGATTTAAATTAGCATCATTAACATTATCAAGACTAAGTAATGCTTCCTTAATTTCAACGAGAGCTGACTCTGGTTCCTTCATTGGAAAATCGTTCTCTTAAAAATGAAAAGATTATCTGGATCGACGTTTAGCTCCCATACTTTGAGGTTGACCAGCATATCTTCCAAGAACTATTCTCTTAACATACTTATTTCGAAGTCCTCTACGAGGAATAGGGCTTCTTCTTTCTTTAGCTGCAACTTTAGGAGTTTGCTTTCTAACTTTTCCTGCTTTTTGTAATGATCCGTGACCCATGTAAATCACCTAAATAATCTAAATTATTGGTTCAGAGATACTTTAAAAACTTATAGATTTTGGTTCAGAGATAAGTTGGATGAACTATTTAAAATGGTTTATAAACTCGAAGATAAAAATTCCTCCTTTTTAAGTCAATTCAAGGATAATATTTTGAAAAGAAAAATTGGTGAAAACTTTGACATGGAAATTGGTCTTCAAAATATTAACCGAAAATAAGGAAAAAAGCTTGGAGTTAGCACGTTACAAACTCAGTGATGTGAACAGTATCAAATTCTTTCTTACTCAATTTTTTGATGAACAGAAAGATTGGATTAATGATGAGAAAAATTTTGGCAAAGGATTGGGATATGAAATCATTCTAATAGATGACAAAGGTAGAGACTTAAAACTGAAAAAGCTTTACGAAGTTTTACACTCAAAGGGAGAAATTTTATCTGTATTTAGTATGACTACAGAAGCGATAGGAGAGCTACTAGCTGAAGGAGTTAGCTAGGAGGAAATATTAAAGATAGAAACTCAAAAATATAGTGAAGCGTGTTCAGAATACAAAAAGTATATACTCATTTTTTATTATCTTTGAAATTGTTAAATAGTTGTGTTAAAAGAGGAAAGAGTTGAAGAAAAGGGATTTCTGCCTGAACAGGAAGGAAATTCTTACTCGACGCTTTTGGGTTTTTGGTTGGGGTTCTGGCAGACAGAAGTATTCTTCTGATTCCAGACTAAGTCTGGTTCTGGGGGATTTCGGACTTAGGAGGTCTTTATCTAAACGGCTATTCTGATGCTTAGAGTAAAATTGTTTTAATAGAGAGGAAAGATTTGAAAATGATAAGAAGGAGAATAATGAGGAGATCATGAAGAATGAGAGATAATAAAGAAACCATTGATGCAATAAATCAGATTATAAAAATTAATTCGTCTATATGCAATTTTTGGACTGATGTAGAAGGCTTTGCGCCTCTCAATGCAGCTAGACTATTAAATAAATCAAGATTGGACAGACAAGTTTCATTGTCTTATTGTTTGAAAATTTGGCTGGAAAAAGTAGAAGAAAATGCAGAAGAGGGCAGTTTAATCCTTGCATGGACAAATCTTGGAAGTCTTATAGAAGGAACAATGAAATTATTTCTCACAGTTTGGTATGAAACATACAAGATCGATATCGATGCTATTAAGAAAAAAGGAAAAATCATTGATCCTGATGTTTTACCTTTTGAATTGCTTATACAGTACTTTAGAAAAAGAATTTGGAAGATATTGAAGAAAGAGGAATTGGAAGATTTCGTTAGACACATACAATCTAGAAGAAATGCCATTCATTCCTATAAAGATCGAGAGATAGGTACCTTCGAAGAGTTTTTCAGTTATGTTCAAAAATATTTAGAATTGCTAATACTGATAAATAATAAATTACCTCATCCATTTCCATAAATTAAAACAGGTAAATTTATCATCTACCTATCAAGGGATTCTGATTTTTATTCCATAAGACTTCTTCGTCATTGTTAAAGGAGAAGAGATTGATTACAACTACAGAAGGGGTGTAAAATACATCAAACTAATTTATTCAATTGTTCTCAATGCAAACAATAAAATTAAAATCATTTTGTGTCTCTTTTTTTTGCCTGTAAAGCATTTATTATTATTTTCCATTCTTTAATAATATCAATCCCTTTATCCCACCAATCTTCAAATGGAGGTCTCTTTTCTATAAGTGTGAAATCATCGTATTGATCCATAAAGATTGAATTGACGGGGGGAACTTTATAAATCATCTTCTTACTTATTATCCATCTACCATGAATCTTGTTCATCAGGTTCTTATCGATTAATATTCTACATTCAGAATTAATTCCTTTATGATTAAGTTCTACATTGAATCTTTCAAAATCCTTCTTGAGCTTCCCTAAGTTCTCAGAGGAATTAATGCTCAATAGTATTCTTATCTCTTGAACTTTGTTTTCATCTACTACGTCTACTATCGGTTCTAAACCTCTTCTACTGAAATGTTTGTCAAACCACCAAAAGAATTCAATGCTTTCTTGTATAATTCTCCGGAGAGCAAGAATGTTTGAATATGGTGTTTCAGGAGATAAGAAGTAAGTTGATGGAATTTCTGAATAATCCAAAATAGTTGAATTATTTTTCAATTTCAATTTAAAAATCACAAATATAG
>BPTM01000089.1 GCA_023705945.1 Candidatus Heimdallarchaeota archaeon | reverse complement strand
GACCACCGAGATCTACACTCTTTCCCTACACGACGCTCTTCCGATCTATATTGCTTTATGGTATGGGATTATTTCTACACACCAGACATTTTTCAGGTTGAAGTTATTGGTTCAACTTTGAGATGTACTTACGGACATCACAACCTAATTAGTGGAAAGATTAATCAAGACATCTTTACGAACATAGATGATAGGGGTGAGGTTGTAATTTCTGCTGATTTGGAATGGATGCCATCAATAGAAGAGCATTTTACCGATATAAAACAATTAGACTCCTCCTGGGATGAACAAACATTCAACTCATTTCTATGTATGGAATTATCTAAAAAAGATTTTCAAGCCAAGGAACAACATCTATCAAGAAAGCTCAATCAAGATGATCAAAAACTAATATCAATGAATCGGAAAATCCATATGAATAGTGGGGTAGGTGGGGCAGGTATTATTGAAAATGGGTCACTAGTTGCTTGTGGTTTTGCTCCACATGTAGTAAGAAATGAAAGTTTTTCATTTGCAATTGTAAGAGATGTTTGGACACGACCATCTTACAGAGGAAAGGGTTTTGGATACGATGTCAGTTCAAGCATCTGTAACATAGCATTTGAAGAAGGAGTCGAAAAGATATTTCTATGGGTAGAGGAAAACAATAAAGCTGCTGTTCATATTTATGAAAAAATCGGATTTAGGACAGCAAATAAAGTCTATTCAGTTATTGCTAAAAAAAAGAAATTAAATGCCGACAAATGATCTAAATTGCTTCTCAATTTGCTTAACATCAACTTGCATATTAACATCTGAAACAATTATAATAGGAGTCTGAACATTTTTTCTTAATTCGATTATCTGATTCTCGATTTCAAATGTACATGAGGCAGAAAGAATTATGACGCTATAATCTTGTTCAAGCACTTCTTCCAATATTTCCATAACTTCAGCTGAATCTTTGACTTCTTTCCCTGGAACACCAATTAAATTGAAACCCCTTACAGTTTCTCTTGCCCCAATAACAAATGCTTTTTTGGTAGTTCCAAGGTCAGCCATACTTAGACTACATGAATTTGCGTTTAAAAGTTTAGGTTTTATACTATATCGTTGGACAGCAAAATACTTAATATTCAAATCAGATTTAAATATATGTCTGTCAATAAGGAAGATGATGGTCGCATTGTTTCAATAAATGGGTCAATAGTCCAAGTTAAGGGTCTTTCTTCATACAGAATGGGTGAAATTTCTTATGTGGGGGATGAACGATTAATAGGCGAAGTAATCGTAATAGAACAAGATATTGCTACCATTCAGGTTTACGAGCCAGTTGAAGGATTAAGAATAAACGATCCAATCTACCCTACTGGTAAATCACTAACAGCTGAGTTGGGACCTGGGTTACTCGCTAATATTTTTGATGGTATTCAGCGCCCCTTAAATAGGATTAAACAGATTTCTGAATCTGATTTCATCAAAAGAGGGATTAGGACAAATGCACTAGACAGACAAAAGAAATGGCCATTTGAACCTAATAAAGAAATAAAGAAAGGAGACATTATTCATGGGGGGGATATTCTTGGAGAGGTTCGAGAAACAAAAACAATCATTAGTAAAATCTTGGCTCCTCCTGGTTTCTCTGGAGAGTTAGTTGAGCTTCAGGAGAAAGGTGATTATACTGTTACTGAACCAATACTTCAAGCCAAGAATAATGATGGGGAGAAAAAAGAATTAAGTCTAATGCATGATTGGCCTGTAAGAATCGCAAGACCATATTCAACCAAACTACCGGTATCGGAACCGCTCATCACGGGCCAAAGAATTATAGATATGTTCTTCCCAATAGCGAAAGGAGGAACTGCGGCCATTCCAGGAGGTTTTGGAACAGGTAAATGTGTATCTGGTGATACACTAATTCTACACAAAGAAGGAAACCTAAAGAAGATTGAAGATTTATATAGAGAAGCTCTAGACGGCGATAACTTTGTTGAGAAAGATTCTGATGATGAAACTTTGATAAGGTTAAAGAAACCTCTAAGAGTATTATCATTCAATCAAAAAGATGGATCTATAACTGAAGGCAAAGCTACTCATTTGTACAAAGGTTACAGCAGTAAAGTGATAAGAGTTACAACAAAGAAAGGAAGAAGTGTAACCTTAACACCACTCCATAAGTTGCAAATTTTCAATGGAAAAGAAATTATAGAAAAAGAATCTCAAAAACTTAATGTCGGGGAGTTTATTTTAAGTCCGAGAAAACTAAGTTATCATTATAAGAACATCACAAGAAAGAAAATTAATGTTTATGATATAGATGATTCTTTACGAACGGCTGATAAAAATGCTATAAAGGAAATCAGAGAAAGTGTTGATAAACATGTTAGTTTGAATAATATTTCACTTATACAAATGGCTGAAAAATTAAATGTTTCAGCTGATGTTTTTAACGGATTTTATTATGGTATAAATAATCCAACATTGAGATTTCTAACAAAACTTCAAAAGATAACAAAACAAGAAATCAAATTTAAGACAGTTAAAGCTGAAAGGCAAAGTGACAGTGTTAAAATACCTACTGAAATGAATCCAGAATTAGCAGAATTTCTTGGATTGCTTCTATCTGATGGCAGAATAACCAATTACAAAACAATGTATCTATATAACAATGATGATCAAATTAGAGAGAGGTTTTCAACACTTGTTCAAACACTGTTTGATTCAGAATCTAAAGAAAGGGTTGAGAACAACGTTAAAACAATTATATTCTACTCTAGACCTGTGGGAATATTCCTTCAATACCTTAATATCCCTTCAGAAAAGAAATCTAGAACTGCTTCTATACCTGATTTGATTCAAATGTCTACGGATGAAGATTTGATACATTTTCTGAACGCCTATATAGCTGGGGATGGTTATGTAAAAGGATATACATTAGAAATTGCAACAGCAAGTAAGAGCATTTCCTCAGGTTTATGTTATATATTAAGCAGATTGAACATTATATATAGAAAAACTAAGCAGATTGTTAAGGATCATGAGTATTATAGAATATCAGTTGAGGGTTCCCAATTAGAAGAATTAGGACATCTATTCAAGATACACGGCGTAACAGAATATGAAAAGACAAAGAAAATTTATGGTTATACAATAAAAAACATCGATCATTTTGTTTCTTCTGATGCTATCCCTATTAGTATAAATCTCTTAACTGAAAGTAAGAAGCTATTTATCAACTCACATTCCAACCCCAGAAAATCAAAAGCTCTTACCGCTATTAAAAATGTTTCAACGGGAAGGAAAATCACCAACAAAACTTTAGAAAATATAATTTATTTAATAAAAGAACAGAATCAGGATGATAGTCCAGAAGAATCTTTGGATATAGTTCAAAGGTTAGATTATATCAAACAACTACACTCAGAATTCTATTTTGATGAAATAAAAACAATAGAATTGTTAAATTGGGATGAAGAAGTTTATGATCTAGTTGTCGAAAAATATCACAATTTTATAGGTGGAAATGAGCCATTTGTCCTTCATAACACAGTCATTCAACACCAGATGTCAAAATGGAGCAATGCTAACATTGTCGTCTATATAGGCTGTGGAGAAAGAGGGAATGAAATGACTGACGTCCTCAGAGAGTTTCCAAAATTAATTGATCCTTATACTGACAATCCATTAATGGCAAGAACAATTCTTGTAGCAAATGTTTCCAATATGCCTGTAGCTGCTAGAGAGGCATCTATCTACATTGGCACAACAATGGCAGAATATTATCGTGATCAAGGGTATGCTGTTTTATTAACAGCAGACAGTACAAGTAGATGGGCAGAAGCTTTAAGGGAGATATCAGGACAGTTGGCAGAGTTACCTGTAGAGGAAGGTTTTCCAGCTTATCTAGGTGCAAGATTAGCGAATTTCTATGAAAGAGCTGGTAAGGTTGTACCAATTGGTTCCCCATATCGTGAAGGTTCAATCAACATCATTTCAGCTGTCTCACCACCAGGTGGAGACTTTAGTGAACCAGTAACAGCTAATACAAAGAGATTCGTTAAAACGTTTTGGGGATTAGATTCAACTTTAGCTAACAGAAAACATTTTCCTGCAATTAACTGGTTAAACAGTTATTCTGGATACATATCTGAGATAGAAGAATGGGCTCTTGAATCTGGTTTAGAAGATTGGGGTCGATATCGTCAAGAAACGATTAAGTTACTTATAAAGGATGAAGAATTGCAACACATTGTTGAGTTAATAGGATCAAAAGCACTTCCTTCAGATGAACAACTGATAATTCTGATAGCAGATATAATCAAAAGTGGGATACTACAACAAAGCGCTTTTCATCCAGTTGATACTTTTTGCCCATTAAATAAACAAATGAAAATGATGAAGTTAATACTTCTCTTCTATCAAAGAGCTGACATCCTTGTCAAAAATGGATGTCCTATTTCGTTAATTACCTCATTGAAATCCGTTCAATTTCTTAAAAGAATGAAGGAAGATGTAAGCAATGAGAATCTTATACAATTGAATAAGATTGAAGATTATATCCATTCTGAAATGGAAGAAGTTGGTTCCAAATGTGGTTATAGGATTTGATAATAATGGCAAGAATAACTGTTAAAGGAGTATCGGAAATTCGAGGACCATTGATAGTTGTCGATGGAGTATCAGGTATACAAATGGGAGAATATTTAGAAGTCAATATTCATGATAATCAAATTCGTAAAGGAAAAGTCTTAGCTATTGAGGAAGAAAGAGTAATAATTCTATTATACCAAGGAACTTATGAAATAAATAAGGATGACATAGAAACACAGTTCTTTGGAAGAACAATGCAACTTTTTGTTTCAGAGAGTATGATTGGAAGAACATTTAATTCTCTTGGAGAACCTCTAGATGGACTACCGGCAATTTATTCAGACGAGTTCCTAGATGTTAACGGAGCACCAATCAACCCAACTTCAAGAGTTTATCCTAAAAATTACATAGAAACAGGTATATCTGCAATTGATCTAATGAATACTATTGTTCGAGGACAAAAACTCCCTGTATTTACTGGTGCAGGATTGCCCAGTAATAGAGTTATTGGACAGATAGTTAGACATGCGAGAATAACTGAAGAAGATAAGAGTGAAAAATTCGCGATTGTTTTCGGAGCAATGGGTTTAACCATGGACGATTATATCTATTTTCAACGTTTATTCAAAGAAACTGGAACAATAGATAAGGTAGTTATGTTTGCTAATCTAGCAAGTGATTCTGCTGCTGAAAGACTTCTTACACCAAGAGTTGCATTAACAACATCAGAATTTCTTGCATTTGAAAGAGATTATCATGTCTTAACCATACTTTCAGATATAACAAACTACTGTCAAGCTTTGAGAGAAGTATCTGTTGCTCTTGAAACTGTTCCAGCTAGAAAAGGTTTTCCTGGATATATGTATAGTGATTTAGCGTCGCTATATGAAAGATCAGGGATAATAGAAGGGGCAAAAGGCAGTATTACTTTACTCGCAAATTTGACAATGCCTAATGATGACATAACTCACCCAATTCCTGATTTAACAGGGTATATCACGGAAGGACAATTGATCTTAGATAGATCACTTCATTCCTCAGGCATCTATCCACCTATTGATGTCTTGGGTTCTCTCTCAAGATTAATGAAAGATGGGATAGGTGAGGGTTATACCAGAAAAGATCATCCAGCTCTAAGCAATCAATTATATGCAGCCTATGCAGAGGGATTAGATAAAAGAAAGTTAGCTGAGGTTATCGGAAAGAAAGAATTAAATCGTATTGATCAAGTTTATTTGGAATTTTCTGAGAAATTTGAAGAATTATTTATTAATCAAGGAGACGCTCAGAGAACGATGCAAGAGTCATTAGAGTTAGGGTGGTCACTTTTGTCATTACTTCCAGTATCAGAACTTACCAAATTATCTCCAGAGGAAATTGAGAAACATCTATTCAATCGAGTTGAAAAAGACAAATGAGAGAAGCTATTACCGTTTCACCAACAAAAGACAATTTGCTCAAATATAAGAGGAAACTACAGTTGGTTGAAAGAGCATATGATCTTTTGCGAGAAAAATATGAAGCTCTCTTGATGAAATTACATATTATAACTGCAGAGGTCGCTACTT
The DNA here is from genome assembly GCA_023705945.1 of Candidatus Heimdallarchaeota archaeon. GTDB lineage: Archaea > Asgardarchaeota > Heimdallarchaeia > Heimdallarchaeales > Heimdallarchaeaceae > UBA460. The sequence continues at coordinate 16,188 of BPTM01000089.1, read as the reverse complement.
TAAGAACTGAGATGGAGAAATGTCTCAGTGAAGCTTACATTGAATATATCAAAACAGAATCAGAGCTTGGAAGAGAAATGATTAATGTTTTTAGTGATACAATACCTAAAGAAGTTGAAATTCATTCTATGCCTACAGAGTATATGGGAGTTGATTACATGGACTTAGAAGTAGAAAAACTTCCTGATACTTCCTATGGGTTTTTTGGAATATCTAGTCTTTTATGGATAACTGCTGATAGGTTTAGAGAAACATTTCATCTAATTATTAAGCTTACAGAAATTGAGAGTCTTGCGTTTAGAATCATGCAAAATTTACAATCAATTCAACTGAATCTGAATGCTTTAGATAAAGTGTATAGAGTGAGATTCCGAAATATAATTAAATATATTGAAGATGCTCTTGAATCATATGAATTAGAGAACATTTACACTATTAAGAAATTGAAAAGTAAGATAGAAGAAAAAAAATTAAGAAAAAGAGGTGTTCACAATTAAGAAAGCACTAGTAGCTATAGGTGATTTCGAAAGTGGAATAAGCTTGATCAAACAACTCATTGACTTTTTTGATGACTGGGTTACTGAGATTCATATCATGAATGTTATTGATAGTGAAACAGTTCAACATCTAGCTAGCTTCAGAGGGGAAACTATCGAAAATGTAACAAATAAGTGTAAAAATGCAAGTGAAAATACATTGCAAAAGCTCATTAACATCTATTCTGATTCTCATCTTTATGTCACGTATAGTATTGAAAAAGGTCTAGTAGCAGAATCAATTATTGAAGCATCTTTGAAAGAAAGAGTGGATTTTATTATAATGGGTACGAAAAGAGAGAGGATAGCAAAAAGATTGTTAAAAAACCATATTAGATACGTTATTGAGCTAGCATCTATTCCAGTACTCCTCTATCCAGTATGAAGTGATAAAAATGGTAGATAAACAAAAACAAAGAGAAGAACATTCTTCTTCAAACTTAGATAATCTACTGAAGAAAATCATCTCTGAAGCAGAAAACGAAGCTGAGAGAATGAGGGAAGAAACTCGAAAAAAGCTTGAAGAATTTGAGAAAGAAACAAAGGAACTTGTTTCAGAAATAAAGCATAAAGAACTGGAAAAAGAATTACCACATTTAGAATATATTAGAAAGAGAACAGAAGCTGAATATCAACAAAAAGCGAAAAGAACAAGAATTCAAACCAAAGAGAAACTGATTGATGATGTTTTTGAGAAAGTTGAGAAAGATTTGTCAAGTTTCAGAGAAAATTCAGAATACAAGAAATACCTTCAAAGTAAGCTAGAATCAACTCAAAGGGCATTTGGATCTAAAGATGTGAAACTTTTAATCGACAAAAGAGATGAAAAAATAATTAAACAGATTGTTACAAAACTAGAAAAAGAAAAGAATGTGAAATTTATAATAGAAATAACAGAGTTAGCAAAATCTGGAGGTTTTATTCTTACAGACAAAGAAGAACGAGTTAGAATAGACTATACAATAGAATATTTATTAGAGGAAAGCAGAGACATAATTAGAACAAAAATAAACGAATATTTATTCAACTAGGTGATATTATGGGTTTATTTCCACAAATGATGCTGAAGGCAACAATCATAGTTCCATTAGAAGATTTTCCCAAATTAATAATACAGCTAGCGGAAACTGAAAAATTCATGCCAAAAGAAACTACAATAGATGAGGGATTAGAAAACTATTTTCCAATAACCAAACTTGATTCTATCAGACGAATGGAAAGTTCATTTGAAAATTTGTTGAAAACGCTTCCTGAACCAAAAGAGAAACTTACTCAAAAAATAGCGAGAGCTTATCGAAAAATTCCACCTATAAACCCTTTATTTACTAATTGGGAAGACATTGAAGAAATAGAGAGACAAATTATTGAAGAAGCAGAAAAAACAAAGAATGAAATACACGAACTAATAGCAAGAATAGAAACTATTCAAAATGAACTCGAAACAAAGGATTTAGTCTCCAAAGGTTTCAGATTACTTGAAGAAGAATTTCCGTATCAAGTTAATGAAAAAGAGAGAGCTGTTGTAGGGATATTAACTACATCAAAAGCATCAGATGCTGAAGAGTTTGTCAGTGATTTTTCAAAGAAAGAAGTTATTCCTTTAGTCCACAATAAATTTTTGATTTATGCTCATGGTAAAAAAGGAGAGATTACCAGGCTTCTCAAAACAATTTCAACAGTTCGATGGATGGAACACAACCATACTGGCCCAATTCATTTAAGTAAGTTGGAAATTGAGGAGGAAATTGAAAAAGGGACTAAGGATTTAAAGAAGGAAATCAAGAAACTTGATGAAGATTCAAAGCAATATACTGTTCAAAACAAGGAAAAAATAATGGCTTTAAGATTATCAATTGAGAGTTATAAACAGTTACTTCGGATTTACGTAACTTCAAAGAAAACAGAAAGAACAGTGATTTTCCAAGGGTGGGTTGCTCAAAAGGATCAAAATTCTATTAAAGATTTTATTTCAGAGTTCTCTGAAACAGTTTTTGAAACAGAAGAACCTGAAGAAGAAACAAGGAATGTTCCAGTAAAACAATCCAAAAACCCTATAATGAGAGCATTTCAATCAATTGTTGCTCTTTATGGTTTACCTTCATCAAAAGAGGTAGATCCGACAATATTCTTTATTTTTACATTCAGTATATTCTACGGAATAATGTTTGGAGACGCGGGTCACGGTTTAATTTTCATGTTAATAGGACTGTTGGGAATGCTAGCTAAGGGGCTAAAGAGAAATATTCGTACTATGTTTATTTTAGTATTTTCCATAGGATTAACTTCCTTTATTTGGGGTGCATTTGTATTTGGTGAATTTTTTGGATATGGAATTTCTCATGATATCTTTCATTGGGAAAATCCTCTATTATTTGGTTATCACTATCCCGCTTTAAGTCCCGTTGATAATCTAATTGAAATTTTCAATCTTGTACTTATTATTGGTGCTATACAATTGACACTGGGATTGACTCTTCGATTAATTAATCAAATCAGACATAAAGAGATTGAGGAGATAATAAAAGAAACAGGAGCTCAAGTTTTTCTATATGCGGGCATCCTCTACTTCTTAAGTTCTCTTAATATTATTAATTTTGGTGTAGAAATTCCTGCAATTGTGGGATTAATTGCATTGATTTTGGGTGTAGCTTTAGCACTTTTTGGTCAAGGTATTGCTGCATTAATTGTAAAAAGTGAGAGGAAAAACTTTTTCAAAAAATTCTTTGGTGGAATTGGGATGGGTGTGATGAATTTACTAGAATCATTTAGTTCTTTCATAAGCAATACCATTTCTTATGGTAGAATGCTTGCGATGCTTGTTGCACATTTTGTGTTTCTTAGCGTTATCAATACATTGGCAGATCTTTCTGGTTTTATCGTGTGGCAAATATTAATTCTACTAATCGGAAATATCTTTGTGTTAATTCTAGAAGGACTTTTGGTTTTCGTTCAAACTTTAAGATTACATTTCTATGAATTTTTCAGCAAATTCTATGAGGGTAGCGGAATACAACATAAACCAATATTTATATTTAATAAAACAATGGATTTGAGTAAGGATGGTAAATAGTATACTATTAGGAATTATTGCAATTGCTGGTACAATGCTCACAATTATTGGAGCTGGTATACCTTTAGCTAAAGGAATTCAGGCTGCTGCTGCTGCTGTAGCAGAAAAGCAACGTCTAAACATTTTCATTTTGATATATCTAGCACTTGCTGAAGCTCTTGCTATTTACGGTTTGTTGGTTGCATTTATCATGTATACAAAATTAAGTGATGCAATAACTGGAATAGCAGAATTCACGGAAACTCAAGGGTTCATTTTCCTTGGAGCAATGGCAATAATGATCATTTCTAATATAGGAGCCGCGATAACTTTAACCAAGGGAGAACCTGCTGCTATTGGTTCATTAACTGCAAATTCTGAAGTTTTCACTCCAAACCTTATTTATTTAGGTCTAGGTGAAGCTTTGGCAATTTATGGTCTTTTAATAGCGTTCATTCTCCTTAATCTGGCTTAACGAGCGCAGTTAAACTAAGTTTACAACTAGTTCCTTAGTTTTCTCTACAGGGAACTTGTATTCTTTTAGATAAAGTAGTTTATTTAAATCTTGGATTTGGCTTTCATACATTTTCAGATAGCACATAATACTAAGAATCCCAAAATCAGAATGAAAGGCTTTTCTAACTATCTCCAATTCACTTGCTCTTACCGCAATCTCGATATGTAAAAACATTTTATCCTCAAGGTACATATCAATGCCCTTAGAAATCTTATTTGAAGCAAAAGTTTTCAGAAGATCTAAATCACTCTTTAAATCATTGTCTTTCATCATTTTGAGAATTTGCTTTCTGAAAGGAAACTCGTCAGGAATGGGAACTAGTTGCAATGCTTCTTGTATATCTACTTCAACAAAATCAGCTTTAAGTATCACTAGTAAAAGATTAGTTAGTAATTCATTCTTAACGAAGATCATTGCACCTTTCCTTTGATTTAACTTTAATTTCTCAGCTTCGGAAATCATTTTCTTAAGATAAAATGCTTCAATTGCAAATTCTAATGGCCAAATATCATTGATCTTGGAATACATTTTTTCAGCAACTTCTATCTCTTTCCCGTATTCAGTTTCCTTAAGTAAGTCAAGAAGTTCTGCTAAATCTTTCGCTAAGATTAACTTCGAAATGAAAGCTGTTCTTCCAAGCATTTCTTGTGGTCTCAAATTGATTACCTCTCTCAAATCTACCTTTGCTTTTGAAAAAAGGTATCTTATAATTCTTTGAATGTTCATTACTTCAAGTTTAGTTGTATATGCTTCAAAAAACTCTTTAGACCATTTTGGAGAGTATTTTAAGATAAACATATATTGATCAAGCAAACTAGCTGTCAGTAATTTCTCTAATTGGTGAGATTGATAATCCGGATGGTCTTTCAATTTTTCACCCATTTCAAAACTTAATAAGTCTTGAATGAACAATTCATAAGGTTTATTTATTAAATTTTCAAAGTCTTCTTGAGAAAGTAATTTAGCATATTGCCCTCTCACATAGCTGATTAAGAAGGCTATATCAGGTGAAATATTTGCCATCAATAGAACATGAACTGATAAAACAAATAAAGGTTGCTGAACAACGAGCTGAACAAATTCTAAAAGATGCGGAAACAGAATCAGCTCTAATTATAGAGAAAGCACAAAGCGATAGAATAAGAAGATTAGAGCATGCAAAAACAGAAGCAAGAGAGATTCTCAAGAAGAAAGTAGAAGAGGCGAAAGACACTTCTAATTACAAAAAGTTAATAGAAGATTCAGAAATAAGCTCTAAAAAACTTCTTGATAAAGTAAGACCTAAGATACCTGAAGTTGCAGAATTGGTAGCCGATCACATTCTTGAAATTGGCAAATGACAGTTATTTTTATTCGTCAATAAGTTCATAATCTTTTTTTAGTTCAGGGAAAGATTCATCAAACTCTATTTCTTCAATTGCATCATCTTTTTTCTTGTCTTCCTTTAAATCTTCTAAATGATCTTTAACCAAATCTAACAACTCATGAGCTTCATCAGCAATAAATGGAGTATCAAGTTCTCTCTCATCTGAGTATCCCCAAGTTACACCAAAACAAGGAATTTGGAGAATTTTGGCAACATAGACATCATTTGGCAAATCTCCTATTAAAACTGCTCTGGAAATAGTTTCAGTATCATAATTGGTAGCGATCAATTCAACTTTGTCTTCACCTGCTAATAGGAAATCAAAAGGTATATCATCGCCAAATAGATTCTGAAGAACCTTATTAGCAACCTCTTCATCCTCCATGGTTGGGTTTTGTGTAATTAGTACAAGTTCAATGTTTTTAAGTTTCTTAATTTTTTGGAGTGTTTCTTCTACCTCAGGTATTAATTTCTTAATTTCTAAAAATTTCTCTATTTGTAATTGTCGAAGTTTCTTCTTTCTTAAATAGAGCTTAATAGGGTTTACTGGATATTTAAAAAACATGAACATACTCATTTTTCTTCTAGAAGCTTCTTTGTACATTTTCTTAACTTGATCATGAGAAAATTTCTTTCCCAAAACTTCTTCAAACACTTCTACTGTTATATCAATTGTATCGACAAGAGTACCACCAAAGTCAACAAAAATAGGAACTGTTTCTTCCATAATTAACCAACATCATTATTGCTAGGTAAATAAAAGAAAAAAAGAGGAATTTAAAACTCTTCACTCTATCGTTTCTTTATTCTAGTTTCTCTATATTTAGTTCTAAGACCTAGAAGCAATGTTCGTATGGTGAAAACTATCCCTGTAATTGCAGCAAAAACACCAACCCAATTTACACCTAAACCGAAAAATTCAACACCTTGCGAAGCTGTAACTGCGAAGTATATACCTGCAATCCCTATAATTCCGAAGAATGCTGATAACATACCTATCATAGCCCAATAAGATGTTTCTCTAGGTATTTGTGTGATTACTGTTCGTCCAGTTGCTGCATCCATGGTTGCCTTATACATCTTTCCGTTTACTTCAAAATCTAAGAAGTAGAATGGTATATGCAGTAGATATATTCCTTTAACTTCAGGTTTGTCTTTGACCTCTTGAATTTGAGCTAATTCCTTATACATCAAGCCCTTATGGATGTCTCGTATGGTGGCAATGCCTTGAACTTTTGCTTGTTCAACGTCCAATACAGTTTTCACAACTTTCGCTTTTACTTTGTCAGCTTCTAAAGCTTGAAAATATCTCTTACCACGTGTGGAAATCTCGAAATTGATTAAATCGTTGATAATCTCTTTTGGACCCCAAATTATGAATTCACGTTCATCATCAAAAACACCTTGCTCAGGTTTAAGATGGGTTTCAATATTTCTGTATCCTGACTTATAACGATGACTGAATGTTGCGTATTCGCCATTACCCTTATATTCAGTTCTAAGGTGTACGGTTACAATATAGTAAGGATAGAATTTCAAACCCACTTTCTTCAAATTAAGTGATTTATGTAAATCGTCAGGAGTTCCAGGACTTTTGAGAATATCACCAACTAATTCTGTCCTAATCTGTTCCACGTCATATACAACTGGTAGCATATAATGCTCAATCAATTGATCAATTTTCTTTAGCTCACTTGTAACGCTACAAAAAGGACAGGTTACGTGAGTTTGGGTATCCTCTAATTCTAACGGTGCTGCACAATTTGGACACATTATACTTTTCATTTTATTCCACCACCGACACGGTTTTAAACACGTTTTTCAGCGTGAAGAAACCCATAATTGCAACAATGACTCCAAGAACAATTGGAAGTATATAATCTGCGCCTAAGAAATAACTTCCAATTCCTCCACCTATGAATAATAAAGTTGTAATTCCAAGGAATGTCATTCTAAATCGAGTTGTAACAGGAATCTCTCCTGCAATAATTTTACCACTGCTTCCAAGAAGAGCTATTTTGTAAGTCTCATCTTGAAAAACATATTCAATTTGCCACACAGGAGTATGAACAAAATATGTGCCAGTATAAGCTATTTGTGTGGCACAGTCAAATACTTTAGTACAAGCTCTCTCTGCTCGTGATCTATGATCATCAAAAACAGCAGTTTTTGCTAATTGATTCGCAGCATCTAAAGAAATTTCAGTGGATAAATAGTTAAACTCTTTCTCTGTATTCATCAACTTTTCGTGATTAAAAGGAACTGCATGAGAAAATTCACTTTGGAGAATCTGTTTGACTTTTCTATATCCATACATAGAGCTTCCTCTTCTTCCTAGAAGAACATCTACTCTTTTTTCTCTAATTTCTTGATCAACGGGACGATAGACTGTTACACTTTCTGTTACAGTTCGTCTATTTTTGCCTGAACCTACAGTCCGTGTTTTTGTTTCTGAATATCTCCTATACCCAACATAGTGAGTATAAGCATCCGATGTTGCTACCCAAAATGGCATCAATATAGGTTCAAGTTTGGTTATTTTATAACCTTTAATCCCTCTCATGAAACCTTTTTTCTTTATAAATCCCTTTACAATATCTCGAATTTGCTTCTGACTAAGCTTGTTGTCAAGAATGTAGTGGTTTTTGAATTCGGTTCCATCTGACAAGAAAGCCTGACCACATGAGATACAATTAAACACTGCATCTTCCGGATTAACATCCACAGGTGCATTGCAATGTGGACATTGAAATTTAACAATTTGGCTCATTAAGAATAATAAATACACCGTGACATATAAAATTTAGCAAAGATTCCTAGCAAAATCATTTATCTTCCATTAATTTTGCTTTTTTCATCACATCAATTGCTTCAACAACTGTATCAACCATTTTGGTGAGTTTCCCATACATGGGGTCTGATTCTGGAAAAATATACTCTCCTTTGAGAGCCATCTCCATAATTTCGTGAGAAATTGGAAGAAAGTCAAGAAAGGTAATAGTCTCTGGCTCATAAAGTTCTACTATACCATCTCTCCATGAATTAAGCAATTTTTGACTTTCTTCTTTCAGAGTGGGAGGAAGTTGATTGAAAACAAAGAAGTTTAGAGAACGAATATTAAGCTTCTTGTAGATATCATTTAGCATCTGCTTTGCTCCTTCATAACTAAAAGTGGAAGGTCTTAAAACAAAAATTCGAGCATCAGCTATAGCTGCAGCATTTACTGATTCAAGCTTATATCCAGGAGCACAATCATAAATCACGTATCTAAAACCCATTCTTAAGAGGAATTTTGTCATTTCATGTAGAGCAAAGAAGGAATGTTTCTGAATTTCTTCCAGCATGGAAAGTAAACCCTCACCATACTCTACATTTTCTTTAGCTACAATTACGAATAGATTGGGATCATCTGTTTTGTTTAATACATCCTCAGATACAGCTGTTTCTCCCAATAGAACATCGTTAATCGTGTGTTTTATTTTTACATCTTTTATGTGAAATATGTGCTGTATTGTTGGTTGCGCTATGTCAAGATCAATTATAACTGTTTTATTGCCTCTTCTAGCCAATTCTTTAGCTATGTTGCATGAAAGGGTTGTTTTTCCAGGACCACCTTTCTGAGAATGGAGTATTAATATATCAAGTCTTGTTGAAGAAAGAGTGCTCTGTTCACTGAAATCGAATTTCGACATTAACTCACCGGATAATTATATTTGGAAAGAACCTATATTAAAGTTTAAGTGATGTGAAGTTTTTCGTTAATCTAGAGCGATTTGGAACGTTTATATTCTTTTTTGGGGGTTTTTCACCAACATCAAACTTATATTTATTAATCCTTAACTGTTCTCAATACAATCGAAGAGATTATCTAAAATTGCAGGTGTTAATATGAAAATTTTGTTTGACGAAACCCAAAAAGAAAGAGGTATAATTTTTGATAATTTTCGAAAATTAGCAGAAACCCTTGAGGAATCAGGACATCAAGTCAACCGCTTGGACACATTTCCAATAAAATATACAGTAATTTCAAAATATGATATTTTTGTATTTCTCTGTCCTGATGGCTCAAAATTGTACGGACATGAAGTTAAAGCACTCTTACGATTTGTAGATGAAGGTGGTTCTGTTGCTATTTTTACTAATGCTGGTGGAGATAGAGGATTAAACACTAATCTAAATACACTTCTGAAGCATTTTAACATGGAGATTGTGGCTAACCAGATTTTCGATTATAAGAACTTTGATTTAAAACTAGAAAGTAACCCAGTTATCAGTAAATTCTTCGACCATTCCATTACCGAAGGGATTAAAGGAATTACTATGGTATCAAGCTGTTCAATTAACTTGGGAAAGAATGGAATAGAACTTGCAAGAACCTCCTCTGATAGTGATCCACCAAGTACAACAGTTTTAGCTATCGCTTCTCACGGGTTAGGAACGGTTTTGGTCTGTGGATCTTATTTAATGTTTTCTGATCTAAAATCAGGTCTTAAACTGAGGGATAATAAGAAATTAGCTAACAATATCTTCAACTTTATTTCGGAGGTTCCAATAGGTAGAACTGAAGAAATTGTAATGGAAAAACCAGAACCTGCACAGGAAATACAGAGTAAAACTACCCTTCAAGAACCATCTGTTCCCGAAACACATGTTCCTGATATTGTAGTCACCCCTACATCAATCGTTCAAGAACTAAAAAAAGAAATGAGAATAAAGGAGCCAAAAAAGAAGAAAGCTGAAACTAAACTCTCTAAAGATGATATTTACAAGGCAATTGCGATAATTCAAGATTTAGAAAAAGATATTTCTGAACTCAACATTGAAGATCCAGGATATAGAGATATACTTCTCACAGATATGGCTAGAAGAAAAGGTATTGATTATTCCCTAGTTTTACCCTATCTAGAAAAAATCCGAGAGAAAGAGAAACAAAAAAGCGAAATTAAGGAGAAACGAGAAGATAAAGCGCGCAGAATCGATGAAACTTCCATTCCTATACCAACACCAGCTGATAAGTTTGAACAAGAAGTACTAATTTTTGACGAAACCTTGGAGGAACAGATACAAACAAGTAGTCAAATACCAGTAGTTTCTCAGCAATTGCAAAGATCTGATTTAACAGAGATTGTAGATGCAATAAAAGAACTAAAGAATAGTGTCGACGTTTTAAGTGCTAATCTGATTCATTTAATGAGTGAAATTGTTCTTGAAATAAAAGAACAAAAAGGCAAGAAAAGGATATTTTAGGATAGATTTATGTGAAATTCAGAGAATTGTCGCAATGTTATTTTAAATTAGAAAAGACGCAGAAAAAACTTGAAATGGTTGACATTTTAGCAGATGCAATAAAAGGCTCTGATTCAAAAGAGATTGGGAAAATTGCTCTCTTAACTCTAGGTAAGCTGTATCCAGATTTTATTGGAATTGAACTAATGCTAGCTGAAAGAATGGCAATTAAATCATTAGCGATAGCAACAGGAAAAAATGATAAATCTGTTCAGACTCTACTAGATGAATTTGGTGACTTAGGAAAAACAGCTCACATGCTATTAGAAAAAAAGCCTCAATCGACTCTGTTAGCATTTACTAAGCAAGATGAACAGCAAGAGTTAAGTGTTCTAGACATATGGGAAATTTTCAATTCTATAGCAAAAATGTCTGGAGAAGGATCTTCAGATAGGAAGATTAGAACACTATCTGGTCTTATTTCCAAAGTTTCTCCTCTGGAAGCAAGATACATAATTAGAATGGTTTGTGGTCAGTTAAGATTAGGAGTTGCAACTCAGTTATTATTAGAAGCTCTGTCTCTAGCTAAAACAGGCACAAGAGAAAATAAATACATTCTAGAAAGAGCTTATAACAGAACATCAGATATAGAATTTGTTGCATATTCACTTTTTGCGCAAGGTATTGAGAGTATAAGCAAAGTTGAAGTAAAGATTTTCAATCCGATAAGAGTCATGCTAGCACAAAGAGTTTCAAGCTCAGAAGAATTGCTGGAAAGATTCGGAGGGAAGGTTTCACTAGAATACAAATATGATGGATTGCGGGTTCAAATACATAAAAAAGGCTCAACAACCAAGTTATTTTCTAGAAAACCTGAAGATATCACTAACCAATTCCCTGATGTTATTGATTTCATTAATGATGCTACTATGGAAGATGAATTCATAATTGAGGGAGAAATCGTGGCTTATGATTTACAAAAAGACAAAATTCTACCTTTCCAACAAGTTTCACAAAGGAAAAGAAAGCACGATATCGATAAGAAAATTAAAGAGGTTCCTGTAAGAGTGTATCTTTTTGATTCACTTTATGCTTTTGGGAAATCAGAGATAGAAAGTGATTATCTAGACAGGAGAAAGTTATTGGAAAAAATTGTGGAAACGAATGATAATATCCAATTTTCTCATCAGACAATTGCTGAAAATGCTGATGATATCGAAAATTTCTTTCAACAAGCTTTAGAAAAGGGCTGTGAAGGAGTAATGGGTAAAGATATTTCAAAAGGTTCTTACTATCAAGCTGGTGCGCGAGGTTGGAATTGGGTAAAATATAAAGCAGATTATGTTGACAAACTATCAGATTCATTCGATCTTGTCGTCCTTGGAGCTGATTATGGTAAAGGTAAGAGAGCGGGATTATACGGCACTTTCCTAGTGGGTTGTTTTGATCAGAACGATGTTGTATATAGAACGTTTACAAAGGTTGCTACTGGTTTTAATGATAAGGACCTTCAATATTTCTACGATTTTCTTAAAAAATTAGAAAGAGCAAAACCCAAGGAAATTTTAAGTGACACGGAATGCCAGATCTGGTTTGAACCTTCTTTAGTGATAGAAGTAACTGGTGCAGAAATTACTGTAAGTCAGATACACACTTGTGCGAGAGGTCTTTTAAGTGGAAGGACAGATGGACTGGCTCTTCGTTTCCCAAGGTTCACTGGAAGGATTGTTGAAGATAAAGCACCTGAAGACTCTACATTAAATCAAGAAATACACACAATATATTTAAATCAAAAAAAATAAGTTAAAAGTGACGTCAAATGTTTGGTAAGAAAAATAAGCCTGTAAAAGATGAAACCAGTGGTAAAATTCCTGAAGCTTTGAAAATATTACATGCAAATATTCCTGATTACCAAGGTTATTCCGATCTCGATAATCGAAAAAATTCTGATATGGCTTTCAGAAAGAAACTGTTTACCCTGCTTCGTGACTCGAAAGATGCCATGGCTCAAGTAAATGAACTATTGATCCATTCTCAATTATTAACAAGCTGGGGTCCTTCAGGTATTGTCGCTAAACGTATTGAAGACATGCTAAAAGAGACTGATAATACAGACTATAAGTACAGTACTTTCTTTGATGTAGAGAGCGTAGAAGGAGAGCATGGTATTGACCTATCTATTCTATATCTATTAGAGATAGACATTTTGGACAGTGCTGAAGAATTCAAAGAAAAAATCATTGAAAATCAAGTAAATCTAGAAGAGATGATGCTTGATACTGTGGAAAACAGCATCTCAGGTCTGATGTCACAAAGCAGTAATTTGTTCAACATTTTTAACGAACGAAATGAGTTAATCAGAGCATTTGAAAAGATGAGTCTTAATTAATAACTCCTACAATTGTTTTTTTCACTTCTTCCATTTTATCTTTAGTAACAGAGATAATTTTTGTTTTGGATTTATGCCCTTTAATTATTGAAAAAGATGAGCTAGGCACATCAAAATATTTAGAAAGAAATTTGATAATTGCTTTGTTTGCTTTTCCTTTATCAGGAGGTTCTGTTACATAAATGTCAAAAGCATGTTCAGTAATTAAAATTTTTTTCTGAGTTGAACTAGGGTGAACATTAAGAGTAATAACCAAAAAATCAGTTTTTTCTGAAATAAAAAAGGGGATTGTCAAGAAGAACACCTTAAAATTAAGTTGTATTCTAACCCACTTTTGCTGCTAAACGCGCTGTAGATGCGTATGCATAGTTCTTCTCAATATCTTTTTGAGACCATGAAACCACACATCCATTCCACTTAGGACATCGTGCAACGCAAATGTGCCCTTGACCACCTAAATTTGTTGAGATAAGTCTTTCTGGAGTCATTGTAATAACTGTAAATTTGAGACCTCCACCAAAATCAATTGCATTACTTTGGTTTTTCCAAGCGTTGAATGGTATCAATGGATCAACTGCCCAGTCCCCGTAAGTGTAATACACCTTTAAATCGTCTCCTACAAGCCATGCTACTCCTATTGTTCCCTCTTGCCCTAATTTTGCTACTTCTTCTTCAAAACTCATTAACAAATCACCTTAATATCATACTATATTTTTTCTTCCTCTATTTTATATTTTCTCTAAAGGTAATTCTTGTTTGATGTTACTCTTTTTTACATTTCATACCAATTAGCAAATATCCAATCCATCCAACCCTTCCAAGATCCATCAGTTGGAAATCTTAGGACACTTATGAATGCTTTATCTACTATTTTGTAAATTAATGCTTGAAACCAGTTGTTATAACCAGGTAAGATTCCTTGAATAACCGAGGGATCTATTCTTCCAGATGCTTGATTGATGCCAGCGAAACCTAATATTAACTCTGTATTATCCTCTGTTACAAAACAATTCAGAAAGAAAAAAAGGAAAAAAGAGAAATGGAAGTTCTACCAAAAATAATTTCTTTTTCGTTTATATAAAAGCAGAACAGAAAGAACAATAATTGATAGTAGAGAGAACCAAGAGCTATTGACAGATTTCTCGATTCTTATATAGTTAACCTTTTCTACATACCAAAACTGTTCTAAGGCACTAGAAATCAAGAAAAAGGTTTTTAATTGTTGTTCAGTATCTAAACTTGTTGTAAAATTAATTCCAAAAAAGATGGTAAAAATATTTTTATAATAAATTTTTTCTGGATCTCGATTAAAGGTAGGAGGGAGATAACCCACTTCAAGGTTTTTTATCTCTGTTATCCTTTGTTCTAATCCCAAAAGATCAGTTTCTAATAATTGACGAAAAGCTACATTAGGCACCCAATCTGTTCCATTGAATAGCCAAAGGGAAGCAGAGAGTCCATTCTGTTCTCTACAAATATAAGTTTCAGAACCATTTTCAAAGTAAATATAATGACCTGTCTGTATATCCATCACATCTATTACAGTATACTTGAAACTTCCTGAAAAAGCAATTTCACTTAAATCTATAATTGGATAAGAAGCATTCTTTGCATACCACCACGTTTCAGTATCAGAAGAGATAGCGGAAAGAATAGTTGTTGCAGCATTTTGAGCAAGATCAAGCTCTGTAACTAGCAGAAAGTTAAGAGAACCAGGTGAAAACGAAGTATTTAAAGAATAAAGGTAAATCTCTAAAAGGTTTTCAATTGTTGATGCAAGTGTTTGCATATCTTGTTCTATTACTTCAATCAGTTCCTGGTTGAGTTCCCATTCTTGGGTAGTTTGATTGAAAATCATAATTTGTGCAGAGAGATTGGCTCTTGTTTGATTGTTCAAAGCTAGATTAATTATATTATAGACAGGATAATTTTGATTATTAGGATCCACTTCATCACTTACAGCTGAACCTACTATTTGAGAAAACATCATCCCTACTAGTAAAGCAACAAACACGATGCAAGAAGTAATTTTTTTCATTTTATCTTCTCCAACTTATTCTATTCTTTTTCTCTTTTATAGGCATAAATATAGCAATTGAGTTAAGGTATTATGCTGCAGAGGATGCATATCAAGTCCTCTTGATTGTGCATATTGTACTGTCAATGTGTAGGCGTTACTAAATGCAGTGGAAGTTGATTCTCCATCTAGAAATTCTTGATATAAATAACCAAGAAACCAATTCCCAACGCACATTATCTTTACTTGGATTGACCAAGAAGGACTATAGCTACCACCAGAACCGTATGAATCTTCATTAGATTTGCATGAAGTCATGATATGATGTTCATTAGTGAGTTGTGATAATTTATTTATAAATACTCCACTGTGGCACGTACTAACGATAACTACAAGTTTGTCGCTTTCCAAACAACTTAAAAAGCTTTTAAGCTCTGCTGGTGTTACCCATTTATTATCCCAACTACCTTGTGGACACTGTATAGCTGTTTGACTTCCATGTGACGAGAATAACACTACTACTACATCTTGAGATACTTCATATGTATCTAACTCAGATATTTTGTATCCTACTGTTTCTTCTGACCAAGAAGAAAAAGTCGCATAACTATAACCTGGTATATATTTTGCATATCCTTCTTCATTAAGGAGATCTTGTAAAGGTAAAACATTACTTCGCCAATAATCCTGAGTATCAAAACCAAAGCCTAGGAAATGACATAAAGGAGGATTTACACTGAATGATACGCTATCCATAACAATACTTTGAGTAGTCATGCTAAAAGGAGTAGGTCCCCCACCAACTGAAACTGAAACGGTAAAAGAATGTAATCCTCTACCATACTTATCTATGAAGCTCTTTGCATCGTATTGAATATCTACTCCTATATGATGGAGAGAGTAATCTAACTGTCCATCAATATATGTTTTATATGATTCATATGAACCAATGATTATGAATTTGAAGGTGATATAATCGCCATTTAAGAGACTGTTAAATTGCTGACCATTAGTAGGTTTCTGGATAGTGGTTGATGTAGCTCTTACTTCTTTAATGAGCATTGTGCTACTAAAAAGTACAATTGTAA
>BPTM01000088.1 GCA_023705945.1 Candidatus Heimdallarchaeota archaeon | reverse complement strand
TAGCTGGTCACTGGATTTTAACATGGCGAGAAAAAGTGACCATTATGTGACCAACCAAAGAAACTATCACAAAATAGAGAACAACAATTCCAGAAAATCATTTTATTAGTAAAAATTCGTTCGAATTTTACCTTTTATTTCGTTTCTCAGCAACTTTAAATAAGATATATGGCCATTTTCAACAATAAAAACAAGGTGAGGTTTTGAATAAAAAATTAATCACAATAGTATGTTTAATTGTCCTTACTACCAGTAGTTTTTCGATGCTTGTTGTTAATGCTGCTCCTGGTGATATAGGAT
The DNA here is from genome assembly GCA_023705945.1 of Candidatus Heimdallarchaeota archaeon. GTDB lineage: Archaea > Asgardarchaeota > Heimdallarchaeia > Heimdallarchaeales > Heimdallarchaeaceae > UBA460. Next base: position 10,217 of record BPTM01000088.1, on the reverse strand, counting down.
TTATGAAAATCGAGCTCAAAGACGTAAACATCATTGATAATCATGAAAGTTTTCCACTTGGCACAGGTGAGATTTACTTCAAATTTAGTATGAATGGTTCGGAATTACGTACAGCCAATTACGAAAATGTTGATGATGGTGATAATGTTACACTAAATTTTGTGTTCTTTGAAAGCTTAGTGAAAGAAGGAAGTGATTTTTTCCTATTTATAGAAGTCTGGGAAGAAGACACTGCAGATGCAGATGATTATGTAGGCGAATATAATTTTACTCTTCTACCAATAGATTTTGCAAATATTATCTCTGTTTGGGGTTACAATCATGTGATGGTTGTAACAGGAACCGATGCCATTTTCTATATTGAAATAACTGTTGACGATGCACCTACTATCCCTCCAGAGGTTGATGATACTCCTTATATTACTGTTACTCTGACTAGTGCCATTATTCACAACAAACATGAAGCAACAGGAAAGGGCGATGGAGAAATTTATTTCAGTTATGAAGTAAATGAAGTTAAAACCTCCACAACGGAGTATAAAGATATTGAAGATGGAGAAACGATTTTTACTTATCTTGACTTATACAAAGGACCATTACTAGATGATGAATTCCAATTCAAGATTGTCTGTTGGGAAGCAGATATTGATTGGGATGATGAACTTGGTGGAGTGATTTTTGACTTTCCAGTGTTTGATGCAGAATGGTATAGAGCAAACTATGGTAATAGTCATACTGAAATAATAGCTATTTCTGATGTTACTTTCTACATTGATATCTTTGTAAACTATCCTGCTATTCCTTCAGAGTACGAAATAGTTCCTTTGGACGATGAAGTAGTAATTTACTTTGAAACTTCAAGAGATGCTCAAGTAACCATCCATTATGGAACATCTCAAGGATCTTTGGTATCCACTTTGAATATGGTTGGGTTTCGAACAAGTCATAGTGCTTCTATTAGTAACCTTTCTCCATTGCAAATATACTACTTTAAAGTTGAAACACTAAGTCTAGATGGAGAAGTGTGGACTGATGACAATGGTGGAGTAATGTATATGTTTGAGACTATAGACGATCTCCCAATCTACACAAAAATAACTAAAAATTTGGGTTTAGAAGAATACTACTTCCAAGAGTTATCGGGAGGAGTAAGTTTCGTTAATTTCAGTATAGGTATGTTTGCTGGGTTGTATGTTCCTCTTCAATTCTCACAACTAACACCTAGATACCTTGTACCTGGGAACAGTGTTTCTTCTGAAGTTACTATAAGTCCTGAAGAAGGATTTGTAGGAGCTGAAATGACAGGAGAAATTTCCGTGTATGGGTATAAGTTACAGCTGTTTGAGCCTATTAGTTATTTCTATAATTTCATAACACCTTACGGAGATTTAACACTATATTCATTTGTTTATTCCTATGCTTTAGGTTCTCTTAACAGAACTGATGATTTATTCAATGTTGACCTTACTGCTAGTGTGGACGTATTGTTTGAAGTAGGAATTTACCTAGAAACAAATGTTACAATGGACTTTGATGGACCTGTTGATGATGGTACACCAACTAGTTATATCATTGATGAAGGGCAAGAAACAAAAATCCATGGAGATACAGTTTCAGCTTCAGCTGTTGATGGAGAAGAAGTAATTTGCAATGCAAATGCAACTCTACAATTCAATAACTTATACTTCAGAATAGCTCAAGTTAATCTTTCAGTAGTTGGAGATATTGATACTGTTGTTACAACTTCTACTGTAGACTTTTCCTACCAGGTTGTAGGTGAAGGTGCTCTGTTTGAACCAATAACTTTTCCTGTTCTTAGCGATTGGTTGTTCCCAGTTGTACTCAAACATGACTATCTACAAACGACTTCAGAAGTAGATGCTGTAAATCCAGCAATATTTGGCATTGATGATACAAAGAACACAGATACGGGATACACCGTTGAAGCTGTTGTAACAGATAATAATGCTGTATGGGAAGTAATCTCTACAGTAATAATAGATGGGGGTACTGAACAAAATTACCTTATGACACATGTTTCTGGAGATACTTACGAAGTTTCACTCACTATTCCACAAGGTAGTACAGCAGAAGTTACCATTGTTGCAAGAGATGTAGCAGGAAGAATTGTAGGTTCTTTGGTTTACCAAATAGTTAATCCTGCTGCTATTCCAGAAATGTCTAAGGGTATTACTATACCTTTATTCCTATTGACATGTATCGTACTAGTACCTATAATGCTCAAATCAAAAAAGCAAAAGATCTAAATTGATCTTTTCTTCTTTTTTCTTTTTATCACATTTAAATGAGTTACGAGATTCGTTAAATGGTTTGGTTTATTAACATCCAAGTATAGATTCACTTAGAAAGAAATGCATCACCGTAGATTCCGACATAGAAATAGTTTATTTGGAATGATACCTTTTATCTTATTGATTTTAGGTGTAGTAGTATTCATAGGATTTTATCTGGGATATGTTCCAAACATAAGTTGGACTTTCTCACCGGTAGTGATAATTATTATAATTGTTATCACACTTGGAGGAGTAAGTTCCAGAAGAAGAAGGATGAGACAAAAGAGTTCCGAAGTATCAGAGGTAAGAACACAATCCCCTTATCGTCAATCTGAACCTCCAGCTGTAAGGAGAGAAGAAAAAGACTTCGTTCCTACAGTAAAATATCAATACAGAAACAGCTATGAGAAGCAGTTTTGTAATTACTGTGGAATCAAATTAGAACCTGAAGAACAGAGCTTTTGCGTAAACTGTGGGCAGAAAATAAACGAGTAATTTTCTTTCTCCTACACTAAATTTTTACATATACTATTTTTATTATCACTTTATTTGTTGAAGTAGAGCAAGAACTCCACCGCATGACACTTTCTAAAGAGTTAATATCATCTACTATTTGTTCAAGTAACAAGTTTAAAAAGAATTGAACCTTTACAAGATATGATAAAAATGGTCAAGATTACACGTTTGTTTGGGACACCTTGGTGCTCTGATTGCAAGGTTTCAAAATCCTTTCTCGCAGATCATCGAATTGATTACAAATACATTGACATATCTGAAAATGAGGAAGCAGCGAAATTCGTTGAAAGCATTAATGATGGTAAAAGAAAAGTACCTACAATAGAATTTTCTGATGGAACCTTTTTAGTTGAACCTTCAAATGTTGAACTTGCAAAGAAACTTGATATAATCTCACGACCTTCCAAGCCATCATATGAAGTTCTTATCATAGGTAGCGGACCAGCAGGGTTGACCTGCGCTATCTATACTGCTAGAGAAGGTTTAGATACAGTCGTTATTGAGAAAAGTGCTTTGGGGGGTAGGATGAATTTCACCGATAGAATTGAAAATTATCCCGGCTTTCCTGAAGGTATTGACGGTATTGATCTCGCAGCTAAATTCACAAAGCAATCTGAAAGATTTGATGTTGAGTTACTAAAAGCTACAGAAGCTACTAAGATCGAAAGAGAAGGAGACATTTTTGCTGTAAAAACCTCACATGGTGATACAATAAAAGCAAAAACTGTTGTTATAGCTACAGGGAGCAAATACCGTACTCTTGGAACAGAAGGCGAAACAACCTTATTAGGCTATAAGATTCATTTCTGTGCAGTCTGTGATGGACCGTTTTACAAAGATAAAAAAGTTCTAGTTATGGGAGGAGGAAATTCAGCTCTAGAGGAGTCACTTTTCCTTGCTCGCTTTGCTTCTGAAGTTATGGTGGCAGAAATAATGGATGATCTTACTGCTACAAAGACTATTCAAGAGCAAGTAGCTCAAGAACCAAAAATCAAAACTTTCACCAGCTATGAAATCAAAGAATACATTGTTGGGGAGAAGAAGAAATTAGAGGGTGTTAGATTCTTTGATAGAGCAAATAATAAACAGGTCACACTCAAACCTGATGGGGTTTTTCTACTTGTGGGACTTAAACCCAATACAGAAATTACTGAAGGTGTTGTGGAAATGGATCAAAGAGGATTTATTAAAACCGATGAGAAACTGATGACTAACATCCCAGGGATATTTGCTATAGGTGATTGTAGAAGCAAGTCAACTCAACAAGTAGCATCTGCAGTCGGAGAAGGAGCTATAGTAGTTTTCAAGATTAGAGAACACTTGAAAAACCATTAATCAACTTCTGCTTCTTCTTTTTTGTTTTCTTCTTGATTTACTCTCTTTTTCTCCAATTCTTCCAGTCTCTTTCTAGGATGCATTTTCTTTTTACCTAGTTGAACGATAATTGGTATGATTGTACCAAAAGTCAGTAAAGCTCCTATAGGGATAGGAGCCCAGTCCAAGAACCAAATTAGATCATTCGATCCATAGGCTAAATCAATTATTAAGAGATAAATTGACAATAGCAAAAAAAACGTTGGACCAACAAACCAAGCTAGTTCAGGTCTTCTAACAACGATGATGTTCAGAACATATATCAGTAAAAATCCTAATGCTGGCCAATATACCCAGTCAAAAGTTCTGGGTGGATTACCTATTGAATAATCTATGATTGCTAGAAAACCTGCCATGACTACTAGATTGAGAGGTGTCACCCACCACTTGAATTTTTTAATACTACTATCTTCTTTTTTCTCTGTTATCATTTCATTTCACCATCAATTTCTTCTCTTTCTTCATTCTGTTTTAACGATTCTAGAAATGCTACAACCTTTTGGAATATCTCCTCTTTATCTTTATCAAAAAGAACACTATGTCCAGATTTTGTAGCAGTAAAAGTTTCAACTCTCTTGCTTTTTACAACTTGTTCCAGTAAGCTAATATTCGAGAGAGGCACATTATAATCATATTTTGCTCCAACAATGAATAATGGAGCTTCAATTTTGTTCAAATCTTCTCTTGTAACTTCCATCAAATCGAACATCTCAACGACTCCAGGCAAACTTGACGCTCGATATGCTTCTACTCCTGCCTCATCATGTAATTTCATGTGACTCTTTTTCTTTGGCCATTTACTAACAAATTTGGAAAATGCTGGAAGTATAGGGATAGGTAAACCATGATACAGTTTTCCTAAATCCAGAGGGGCGCAAAGGCTTATAATAGCATCTACATTCCTATTCGCTGCAAGAAGCAAAGATAAAGTTCCTCCCATTGAATGTCCTAGAATTGAGATATTTGAGCATGTTTTTGATAATTTATCATATCCTTGAAGAACTGATTCATACCAATCGATGAAATCAGTTGTAGTAAGATCCCGTACAGTAGTTCCATGACCTTTTAGTAAAACTGCTTCGACAGTGTAACCTTCATTGTTTAGTACTTCTCCCAACTCTCTCATTTCTGCAGGATTAGAGCAATATCCATGAACCAATAGAACTCCATATCCTGTACTTCCTTCAAGATGAAAAGGCTTAGCGCTCTCTATTAAACTCCTATCTATTAGAGAAGGACGAAGATTATGGAAATATGCACTCAATGTTTCTATGTTAAACATCACTTTCAGTACAGTAGTGGTTCCTCGTCGAGGAAATAATAATCGATGAAACCATCTAAAGAAATTACCATAAGGACTCAGAACTTTCTTGTAAACTTTTTCACGTTCAGAAGTATCACTTATAGGAAAAAAAAGATGTTTTACCCAATGAAAAAAGTCTATGTAGCTTTGCGCTAGGTTGCTTAGGAATACTTTCCAAGCACTCCATGTAGTACTATGTTGCACTCTTTTTTCGATTGACAATTGACTCCACTATCCGTTACAGTGGATGGGCTACTCTTCCATATAAATATTCACATTAGAATGGTACAAAGCACTCGAAATTTTTTCCTCTGTTCTTCCTTTGTTTACTCCATTCGACAACGTTTGAACTTTGTGCATCACGACAGCTTCAACCTCGATGATGTGTAAATTCGTTGATATCCATTCAGGTAACTCTGGAGGGGAAATATCTAACATCTCCTGCCATTCCTCATCTGTTAGACGTTGGTCATAAGGTTGATTGAACTCATAGTAGGAGAAAGTTACTCCTCTGGTTAAATATAGATCACCTGTGTGATCTTGAACAATAACATAGATGAGAAATGGATTTCCTACAGCAACTTCCAAAACCTGATGAGAGTAAGGTTCTGTAAAAACATCTACAACGAGTGCTGTTCGTTTATCTGCTTCCAAACTTGAATAATCTGTTACTCCATAATCAAATATTGCAAGTATTTGAAAATCTTTACCTACGTGATGTAAGAAATTTAGATCTTCATCTGTTAATTTTTCATTTTCCAGCTCTTTAATACTCAATTCAGTTAATTTATCGAAAATCTCTATTAATTCATCAAATTTCACAGTTAAATTACCTAATCTTTGATCGAAATCATCAGGTGAACAAGATTGATTTTCGTATAGCACATCTCTTGAATCTAACCCTTCTTTTAACATACTTAGAGTTGCAGAAATGCGCGAGTATACTTTTGGGTAAGGTTCAACATAATGAACTATTTTATCACCTATACCTGAAACTCCCATGGGTTGTTTTGCATAGAGAACTGTGTCATGTTTCAATTCTACCCAACTAGCTAGAGCTGTCATCAAAGATTTATCTGACCACACGTCTGATAGCATATACCCTGGATAACCATCTCCTTTCTCATCAAGCAAGGGTAATATAGAATAAAGCCATTGCCAGTAAATATTCTGTGTCCAATTTGCAACGGTTAGATTGCCAAATTCTTCTCTTAATGCCTGTATTTTATCTTCGTAACCTGGATAGCTTTTCTCTGACTCAAGATGATATTCTGCTCGTTCACTTCCAAAAACAGAGAGAATATCTAAAGGTTTAGGGAAATATCTATCTAATACATTGTCAAATACGAGTTCTTGGAATATATACGCATCTGGTGTATAACCTTGGCCAAACAATTTGAAAGCCTTAGTAGCACTTTCTTCACCTTCAAACACTCCTACATATCTTGAATTAATTTTGGGAGCTCTAAGTTCTTTGAGTGCATCAATCATTTCAAGAATGAAGCTATCAGAGGATAAATCTGAGAAGTTTAAGACACCTTCTTCTTCCCAAACAGAAAAGTATTCTACAGGTGTTAAGTCATCACTTCCTCCTACAAGGAAATCAGTTGTGCGACAAATTTTATCCCAGTAATCCCAAACTACCTTATCTCCAATTTCTTCATTAAATGAATAAACAAGAGCAAGAGCCATTCTTGTTTGTTTAACACCAATCGGATTACTGGCAGATTGATCGTCTAATACAAAACCCATTCGTCCAGCATACATCATTGTTCTGAAATACCGTTTGAATGCATCACTTCGTGTATAATGCCCTCTTGGTTTGTACTGTGTATAATCTTCCAAATATCCAAAAATGGCTGAATAATCTTCCACTCCTTTCTCTAAATTATCTAACTCACCTGAAACGATAGTATTAACATAAGAAGGAATACTTGTTGTGTCATCTAGTAAGTGCATCAACACAATAAGATAAGCAACATTGTACTGTAAAGCTTCTTTAAGTTCTGGTTCAACTATGACGGTATATAGGTCCATCTGGTCTTCCCGAAGAGTATTAATCATTGAACTAAAATTACCATAAAAATACTCCATTTCTATTATTCTAAGACAATTATCAAAAATTGAATGTAAAACATGAAGACAGAGATCAGTTGAGATATACATAGGTGTTTCCAAATTAAAATCATAGTCAACTGGATAGAAAATATCTTCTGTTCCATCATCGATCAGAGCAAACCCGTAGGTTTCTAGCTGATTAATTATCTCAGAATTAAGCTCATCTCCTAGTCCTTGAAGATTTACATTTGCTAAGTTAGCTTGAATAGGCGTTGGAATTATTGAGGGTGTATAAATTAATTCAGGTAATTCATATGTACCAAATGAGTTTTTGACACTTTCAGGAAGTTGAACTTCTTCCACAAGGTCAATATTATTAATAACTCGGAAAAGATAAGGATAAAGATAAACTCCACCAATAACTAATGTGCTGATTATCAAAGTAAAAATAATTCCTGTTAGTACGGGCTTTCTTGGATTAGTGAGAATCATTACAATCATTCTAACTTGTGTTTAGTCCCTTATATATCTAGAACTCGAACAGCCAAGAACCATATAAACAGCTGTTTTAGACTTCTTGTACTAGTACTCGAACAAGCAAAAACGAGAAATAATCACTTATTATTATCATCCTTTTCCTTCCACCAACTATAATATGAGAGTTGTCTCTTAATTGCTAAGTAGTTTAGAATATATAAAACAGCATTTATTCCAAGCAAAACAGAACCTAGAATTGATGCAACTAAGGGGTTGAGGATAGTAAAAACAAGTGTTATTAGAAATGCAGTAATTACAAAAGAGATTAGAAAAATTCTTCGTGGAACTAGTTCTCCTCGAATTATTTGTGCAGTATATTTCACTGGAACGTTGATTTCCTTAATCTCAAGCCCAGATTGAAATAATTTGTATCTATTTGTAGGAAGTTTTTCAATTAAATTAGCCTCAACTAATTTATCCAGATGCCATAGAACTGTACTAGGACTATTAAAATCTAACTTGCGTTTAGCTTCACGAACACCAAAATCTTTGGGATAGATGGCTTTTGCATAGAGAAAGAGCTTTAAAGTTACAGGATGATCAAGAGCTTCAATATCCTGGTTGTCATGAAGTTTCATGCATTTGCTAGACCACATACAGTTAAATCTTTTTTGTATAAATTTGTCTTGCTTTCAAAGTTGTAGGATTATTGATTCTCAAAACTATGTTAAGTGTGTAAAAACACTTTCAATAACGATAAATAAGAGTTGAAAAAGTTTGAATTTTGTGCATTAAGATATCTTCAACCTCGATGTAATCTTGAGCAATAACATAGATGAGGGATGGTTTGCCTACTGCAACTTACAATTAAGAATTTAAATCGGGAATAAAATTAAATACTACTTCGAGTTTCTTTTTAAATCAAACAAACGAAATTCAAAACCATTTGGATATGAGAATAATGGCTAATCTTTCTAAGAAGCTCAGAATAATTTTGCATACTTCTCTGTTTATTATAATCGTTTCTTTGTCCATTGTTTTTATATTCATAGATCCTATGCAATTTGTTTTCCATACTGAAGAGAATGCAGACATTCCTGAAATTAATAACATTGTACCTGAGATTTTTCCAAATAGAGATTTGATTTCAAATGAGAGTTTAGATGAGATTTCTCAAATAATTATTGGAGAAAAAGCTTCTTCTTCAGAGCTTTACAATCAAATTAGTAATGACTTAAGGCAGACAATAGAGGAGATTACAGGGACCACAATAGATATCTTAAATGACAGTGTTAGCTCAGTTCTGAATAACTCGGTGTACATAGGAAATTCCCAGATTAATAGTAAAGTCCTCTCTATTATTTCTGATGAAAATCTAACTTTGTCTGCTGATTGGGGTTCTCAAAGTTTTCTTGTGAAAGGTATAGTGAATGTCACTGATAATTTTAGGTCACTTATTATTTATGGAAACGATTCTTTGGGAGATGCTTATGGTGTTTATTGGTTAATAGACCAGATTCTTTATGGAGAAGAGTTTTCTGGTGATTTCTTTGAGATTGATAAAATACAAATTCCTGATGTTAAACTGAGGATGATTGACTCAAATTCTGCTTTCTTGGATCCCAATACAAGAGTTAGGAAAAGCCCAGTTGAACAAATAGATTTAGCAGCATATCCTTATTTCAATATCACTAGAATGGAGGCGGTAAAAACAGAGTTCCGAGAATTCTTGAATTATACTTTGAAAACTGGTTACAACTCTCTTCAAATTGAGGAGTTCGGTCATCTAGTTACTTTCGATGATGTCATAGATGGCCAAATAGTAGAAAATTATGAGATATTTGCAGAAGATGATCCTTTCAGGATTAGACATGAACAATACCAAGAGTATTATTCTGATTTCTTTGAAGAAGCAGATAATCTAGGGATTTCTACTTATGTTTATACTAGAATCCCCTACTTACCACAACCCGTTGAAGATTATCTAGGAGGTTTAAATCCAAGCAATTTTGAGAGGATTGTTTCTCTTTATATTAATGCAATAAATGAATTCTTTACTCGCTTTCCAACAGTTGATGGACTCCAAGTAATAACAGGAGAAGTGGGAGGTAGTCATAATGTTCTTGATTATTATGGAGCAACGCACGTTATGAAACTTGGTCAAACTTGCCAGAGGCGGTCTAACCGTCGTTTAG
>BPTM01000087.1 GCA_023705945.1 Candidatus Heimdallarchaeota archaeon | reverse complement strand
GAGATCGTTTCACGTGACTGGAGTTCAGACGTGTGCTCTTCCGATCTGATGATTTCTTCAGGAGTAGGCCTAGATGACCATACTGTTTTCCCTCTTGGTCTGCCTTTACCTGAACTTGATTTGTGCTTTCGACTATTTTTACCTATTTTCAACCATGATGATCCACCAGTTTCAGCTCTTATTGGTTTGTCAAATTCCTCATCTGTTATAATTAATTTTTTCCAATCCTCAAGAACTTGTTTAGGATTAAGTTTATACATCACTTCTTCAATTGGCCAATAATGTTCTAACCAAAAAGGCAGATATGTATAAAGAGAAATGATTTTTTCATCAAAAGCGGAAGATAATTGTGGTAAAAGTTCAAGAAACTGAGGTATTTCTTGATTAAACCTGTAATTTACAGGGCTATCTTCAGAGCTAAAACAGAGGAATACTTTTTGAGGGTCTCTCTCGATAATTGTAGAATTTTTTTCTTGAAAATCTATATTTCCATCCCACAAGGCATTGAATAATTGGTCAGCTTGTTCAGGACTGAGAGTTCCAGATTCAATTAGCTTTCTTCTTTCTTCAAATGCATCATTCATCTCTTTTTGTTTCACTCTTTTTTCTTCTGGAGACATATCGTAAAACATCTTTTTTGTAAATAATGCTTTCTGGATGCTTTTATGTATTATTTCTCCCTTCTGTTTGTGTTCTCTAAGTAAAAGCATATTGAATAGATCCGTCTTTTGGCAAGAATAATAGGAACAAAGCTTAGAAATGAAAGAAGTTTCAATAAAATGTAATCTTTGAAACTGTGGGTCAAATTTATGTATAAGATTCAACCAATGGAGAGCTTTTTTCTGGTTTTTTGACCATAAAGCGAGAATACAGTTACCTAGATGTCGTTGTTCGGAAACAAGAATTTCTTCGATATATTCTACAGCAGATTTATCATCACAATAAGCTAGCATGTGTATCCATCGGGGATCCTTATTAGTAATCTTACGAGCTCCAGTTGTTTCATGAAGCAACTTACCCTGAGCGTCATATCGGTAAAAGGACTGATTATAACCCAATTTAATCAATTCTAGAGGTAAGGAACGCTCTTCTTCTAGTATCTTCTTGATAATTTTGTCTTTATTCTTACCTGTAAGTATAGCTTCAACAATTTCAACCTCAAAATCATCATAAGTCATAGTAATTACAAAGATACCAGTACTATTTTTATCTTACTGCTAAAATTGGAACATTGGATGCAAATAGAAACGCAATTTTATTCTTTTTTAATGATAGTGAATATTTCTCGTTCTCTACAGAAAGCATTCGGACAAACAGTGGGTTTAGGTGGTAGGTCTTCTTTATGAGAAATTTTAAATTTTTCACCACAGTTCCCGCAAGAATAAGAAGAGACATGCTTTGAGGTATGTTCTTCTTGGGAATCTATGGGGAGTTTCTTGTAGGACATGTGTCAAAGAATATGTTGTATCTGAGAGATATAAGCATTTCTTGAGTCTAATTTATCACAGTAGTTTAATCTTATGAACTTCCATTTTTCTCTTTTTTGTTGTAGTAATCATCTTTTTTCAGTTTTGAAAAAATTGCTAAAAGATTGAAACTTAAAAGAAAAATAATGATAAAACCCTTCAGAAGACAAGTTCATTGGCAACTGATGGGTTCCATCTTAGGTACAGGCAACAATATCCCCTAAGTTCATTAAAGGACATCCTAACCTGTCCAAAGAAAGAATAGGGAAGAGAGTTAATAAATATATATAAACAAAATGGTGGAAGGTAATTTTTCTAGGAGTTTTTATAATTTAATTCTAGGGAGAGAATTAAAAGAAAAGAGAAGAATGGAAAAGAAGAGTATGGCAAAGATACACTATTTCAGAGAAGGAAAACTGGTAGTGGAAGAGGAGAAAGAGGAAGAGTTTTCAGAATACAAACTAGATATAATATACATAGAATCATTCAAGACGTTTTTCGCAACAATAGAAGAACTAACAACAGAACCAAGATGGATACCAAAGAAAGTGGTGTCGAAAAACTTGAGAATAAAGAAATGGTATATCAAAGCTCTGAAGGAAGGGAGATTAGAGGACGGAAAAAAAGAGAAAAAAGTAAGACAAATAGAACTAACAAAATTCATCTGAAATGTTTAGCAAATGATATTATGAATTAACTAAGCCAAAATGTGTCATATTAATCCATGCCGTTTCATTTGATTTTAGATAGGAGAAACCTTTTAGAAATGCATCAAGATAGAATCTATCGAAACGTTGGATTGTCAGATTATAATCAGGTGGGAAAAGAATTTGGTAATCAAAATAAGAAAGATTATAGCTTAGATCACTAGTGTATAAACCATTTAAACCTACATGATCAAAGTCTAAATACCAATGTTTACTATAGCAAGAATCTATAACGAGGGTTAGATTTTTACAGTTTGGATGTAATTCATCAGCGTAGATTCTCTTCTCTTCATTTATCTTGATGTAATGGCTATTGTAATACTCAGAAAAAGAACCATGACCTTCAATAATTAGAAAAAGGTTCGTGAAATAACTTAATTGAAAATTGAAAGTTGTCTTGTAATGGAAATAGATTTTCCAATTGGTATAGGATTGTAATTCTACAATTCTTTTTTCCCAGTACTCTTTATATCTCTCTGATATGAACTCATCATCATAAAGTTGATCATTTAATTCCCCAAGATCACCAATTATAATGACTATGGCATTTTCCCGATATTGTAGAATAGGAACGAATGAGAAAATTGAATTGAATATAATAAACAATATTAACATACAAAGAACCACTAAACTTATGATTTTGCGTTCTCTCTTCCCAATTTTCATATCTTAAAGACTTTTACTCAAAATAATATATAAACATTCTTTACAACTAGTAAAGAAATTCAAAGTAAATTTTATTTCAATCTCAAAGATTTAATTCTAATAAATACTAATAATTCAGTGTTTGTTTAAGATGGAATTCAAAGTAGAATCTCAGATAAACAAGAATAATGTGTTGTTCAGTATAGATTCGGTATCTCATCAACTAATTTAGCAAGAACCTTATCTACTGCCTCAAGATTATTGATATCCTCAACTAATTTACTGGAAGAGAAGGATGACTTGTTAAAGAAGGTTCTAAATTCTCTATAGTTCTGCTCAAAAATCTTCTTCAAGCCAAAGATTAAAGGATCTTTAGCTCCTTTGAGAAGCATCTGTTCGTGTTCTCGAAGAGCTTGTTGAAGAGAATCTACATCGTTCATATCAACGGGTTTGAGATTGATAGATAGATCCAAAGGAAGTTCGAGAAATTCTCGTTGTTTTTTCAATAATTCAATATCATTATACAATTCTTCAAATTGAGAAAGGAAGAATTTAAGATTATTAAGTTCGAGTTCTGGTATTTGTTTCTGACTCATATTGTTCATCTCTGATAGTTTTGTGGGACGAACAACAAGAAGGGTAAGGACTAATCTGTAAAGATAATGATTAATTTCATTTATAAAGGTTGTAGAATAATTTAAGATTAAGAAAAATATTCAAACCAAGGAAATAAAGTTGAACACGGTGAAAAAAAATGAGTAACATCAACAAATATACTCCAAAAGATGAAGCTGAGCTTCATACCTTAATAATCAAAGATATTGATAATTTGGAGGAAGGGATGAACAAAATTCAACATGAAATTAACTTACATGGAAACATTCCTGATATTCTATGTGTAGACAGTGGTTCAAGATTATCTATTATTGAAATAAAGCTCGATGAAGATAGAAATGTTCTCTTTCAAGGACTAAGGTATTATACTGAAGTAGAAAGGCTAAGATGGCAATTAGCAAATATCTATAAAGCCTCAAAAATAGATCCCAATCAAGACCCAAGAATTATTCTAATTGCACAAAGTTTTACAGAGGAAACAAAACGAATGTGCATGCATATAAAACCTACAATTGACTTGTATGAATATTCTACAATTCTCGATTCAAATAATGAAATTGGTACAATATTCAATTCCGTCCCCATTCCAGTAGAACAGACAATTCCTGAAATTAAAACAATTGATGATTTCAAAAATTACATAAAGAAACAAGACTTAAAGGTTATTTTTGAAGATACAAGAGCGAGTGTTAAAGAAATAAATGAAAAAATAGAAGAGTATTGTACACAAAGTTATGTGGGATATAAATACAAGAAAAAACAGATTGCATGGATAAAAACAAAAAGAACTGAAATTGAATTTGGAGTCCTTATCCGCGAGGGTAGAAATAGAGTTGAAGACTATCCAAAACTAACTATAAAGAATGAAGGATACAACAAAAAAGAATATCAAGATTTAATCACAAATATACGAAATTCGATAAATGTTCTAAAATAGAAAGTATGTCTAAAAAAGGGTCGGATTCTTTAGGTGTGTTAAACCTTCAAGAATGCCTTAATAGTTAGTAAGGAGGTTATAACTTATCCACAAAAGATAAAATAATCAATCAAAAATGGATGGTTTTCCTTTACTTAAGGGTTAACTCTACTCTGTTCTCAAACGAACTCTAAGAAACATCTCTAGTTTCCTCAGATTCACCCCATAAACTGAAAGACATATCTACTCATTAAAGAGGAAGAGAAAACGGTATAAAAAGATAAGAAATCTCTTTAAGCTCAGATACTAATCATCTGATAGGATATGATTTTTAACAAGGGTTTTGATTTTTTTTGAGAATTTCTCTATCTTGCAACAAAAGTAAGTAAAACAGCAAAGAAGATGTAACTTGAAGCAACCTTTTGAAGAAATTTTGTTATTTTGTGGAAACACATATTTTAATGGGTGATTTCTGGATATGAAAGGATAACAATTACTTCTGTTTAATATATCCTAGTTCCATAGCACAAGATTTTTGTTTGATTAGCCATTATTCTCATTGCTAGGTGAATTTGAGATTATGAACAAGGAAAATACAAGCGTCTCAGAAATTTATGATGATGAAATAGATGATTTTTTTGATTCATTAACTGTAATTAGTGAAAGGAATATTAAAAGAATACTAGAAAACTATACATTGTTTAACTTTCCAATAGACCTGACTGATGCAAATAAACCTTACTACTTCCAATATTTCTTAGCACAACAATCTGCTAAAAAGGAACAAATAAAACTAAGAACTTTTTTCTTAAAATATTATGAGAAGCGAGAGATAATTCCACCGAGCCTTTTTCCAGAACTTGATTTTAAGAATTTAGATCTGTCTAATTTTCCTTCTAAGAGCGCTCAAGCTATGAATTCTTTAGCGAAAGATATTAAACTGCTCTATGGTGTTGATTTTCGCTCAGGAGAAAAAGAGGAAAAAAGTTTTTATGATAGATCACTAACTAAGGGAGAAAAACTTACTATTTCCGATTTAGATACAATAGAATATATCTTAAAATCATACAAACAATGCTTCGAGTATTTTGTAATAAGACTGATGAATGAGGATTTCAAGAAATATGTTAGTGAAGTTAAAGAGGGTTTACACAATACTCTTCTGAATGATAGGATTATAAATAAAGCTCTCAACAAAAGAAAAGTAACTTATAATGATTTATTGACTTTTTTTAGGAAAATTTGGAAAGAAGAACCAATAAAACCATATTTAACATATTTTAAACCGCTAATAAGGAATTCAATCGCTCATGATAATTGGGAACCAAATTTTAGTTCTCAAGAGCTACTTTTCAAGAATCACAAAGGAGAGATAAAACGGAGAATTCCAATGTTTCAATTTGCTTCTCATTATTTATCGAAGGCTCAGACAATCTATGGTCTATTATCACTAGAATATTCGTACATAAAAACATTTTTTAAATTTGAAAAGGAATGTGTAGAACAAATAAGAGGAAAAGAAACAAAACTTGTTGGTAAACAGAAACTAGCTATAATTCCATATGGTCAGTTTCTTTCGCCACAATTATCAGTTTTAGCCACCTTTTATAACTCATTCATTGTGTGTAAAGAATCTGATAATGATTTTGAGAAACTAGCTAATAGTTTCTTGGAATATTTCCTAGAGGGTCTAAGTGTGCAATATCTACCAAGGGTTTTACCAATTCTTTTCAGGTATATTATATCCAAATATCCTTATAATAAACCAACGAATTTTAAGAAGAAAATTGCTCAACAGTATCATAAATGGGTCAAATTGAAGCTAATAGATGATGATGAGAATATTGTAAAACAATTCATTATAGAAATGTCTTCTTAAATAATTATCTTTTTTATTAACATTACTTCTCTACAATTATGCTATATTCTTGATATCTTAGTGTTCTGATTAATTTATCTGAGTATTTTCTTCAGACCTTCAACTTCTTTAACAGTTTTAATTGCAAATATTCTATAGCCTAGACCTTTGAGTTCATTTCTTTTTCTTTCATCGTCTTCTTTAATATAGTCTTTATCGTGGTCAGGACCATCAACAAAAAGAACTATGTTTGGTTTGAAAAAGAAATCAGCTTTTGCTACAGGCTTGTTTTTATCATAGATTATTTTTTGTGCTTCATCTGGAATTCTTAATCCTAATTCTTTAATTTTTAGCAAAACTTCCTTTTCGAATTTTGAATCACATTTTTCCAATAATTCATCTATATCAATCTCATTTGCTTCAATTTGATCTAATTTGACAATATCAATATCAGTCATTTTTTCGAGTAAAGGTAGAACAAGCCTTCTATCAATGAGATGATGGATTCTTTGATTAAAGAATGTTAATAGACAGCTATAACATGCAATCTGACATGCTTGATCTTCTGGATCGTACTTGTGAAGTAATTCAAGTGCTCTTTGAACCATTTCCTTGAATCTATTGGGATTTGTTAAACTTCTAAGAATCCCAACTCCTCCTTCAGCTTTCTCAAAAAGAACAATCCTGTACAATCCTTCATAAACAGCATGAGGACTTAAGAAGCCATCTATTTCGTTTTCTGATAAATCCAAGGATATCTGAATTGTTTGTATCAGAGTTTCTTTAAGTGTATGATAGAAATTCTCTGTTTTTTCAGAATCAATGCTTGTAGGAAGGTCAAAATCAAAAGATATAACATCATGTTTATTTCTTGTGAATAGATATATTCCTCTGTTAAGCTGTTCTTCTTCACCATGTTTTGAGCATTTATCTGTTGGGGATGCTTCTGGATCATAATGTTTTTGTATTGTTTTATCTCCAAAAAGCCATTTATTACAAGCATTACAGATTGTAAAGCCATCAGTTTTAGTTCGGGTTCCTTGGTTAAGCATAATTATTCTAGCACCATGATCATAGGTAAGAATAGCTTTTGAGGTGTCTTGAAACTTAAGTTCATACTGAAGGGGTTTATCTCCCTTTTCATAATGATAGGTGATATTCGAACCCAGTCTTCTTCTTTCCTCTTCCTCACTTGTAATTCTAGTGCTCTTCTTTGCAAACATATCTGGAAATTTTAAACATTTTTCGAATGGATGTACATCTTCTAAAGATATTTCACAATTATTACAGGCATCTGTGATTCTAGCTTCTGGCCCATAGACTATTGATTGACATTTAGGACATACAAGAATTGTCTCTAAAACCAATTGCTGAGACTCTTTTTTAGGTCTAGCGGAATTGATAATATATCTGCTTCCTCTATAATAGACAGAGTTGCGAGGTGCAAATTCACTCAAAGCTATAGTTATATCTCTTGTTAAATCGTCTTCTCTCTCAAAAAACGCTAGTGATGCTACAGTTGTTGGGAAGCCATAATTTGGTAGAAAACCATTATTTGCTAAATATCTAAAAGTATAGAACTCTTTTTTACCTTCTCTCATATTCTGAAGTTTTCGAATAATAGCTTCATATCTAGCACTATCTTGAGAAATCCTGCTTTTACCATGTCTAATTAATGTGTGAGAGATATATTCAGCTTCTTCATGGAGTTCTTTGTATTCTTTTCTCCAGTATTCAAAAGCAACATTTAATTCGTTAACAAAATTATTAGTAACTTCAAGAATAAAATCCTCATTAAACCAATTTATGTTTTCAATTTCTGCATTGAAGGTTCTTTTAATTGAATTTACTATGTCTATGCTTGAAGCATTAATTTTATTATTAAGCTCCTTCACAAAATCGGGATAGAATGAATAAAGAGGTTCGTTTGGATTATCTGAATCAATCCTAATCATTCCTTCAGGTTTTCCAGGTATTTTAGCTTCGATTTTTTCGATAATGATTGAATGAATATGAGCTTTAAGCAATTTTTCGTTATCAAGGGAGAATCTTGGTGGACTGATTTTTCCTGCTATTATTTTATCAGGATATTTGTAGAAATATTGATCATGAGGACCTTTTGCAGAACCTACTCCACAAAAAGTTGTAATTAGGGAAGGTTGACCTTTTCTTCCAGCTCGTCCAGCTCTTTGTGCGTAACGACTAGCATTAGGGGGAACATTTCTCATATAAATTGCAGAAAGAGCACCTATATCAATTCCTAATTCCATTGTTGGTGTACAGACTAAAACATTAAGCGGATTTCTTTCTTCTCTAAATCTTGTTTCGATTTTTCTTCTTTCGTCTCCTTCCAGTTGACCACTATGTTCTTCAGCTAATATTTGTATAGCTTTATCTAATTTTATTGTGTAAAGTTTACGGAAATAATTAAGAGAATGGTCTATTTCATCTAAAGATGGACATTTGGATCTTAGACACTGTCTTATTTCACTAAAGTGGTAGATACTATTACATTTTGGACATGTTAGGTGTTTTGAAGATTCAATGGCGGAAATACGTATGACTCCAGAAGGTATCATCAAAATCCTGCCAACTCTTTTAATTTTATGTTCTATTAAGAATTCTACTTTTGGATTAATGAATATGGTTACTACTTCTAAAACGATTTCTTTAGCTCTCTCTTGACTTACATTTAATATCTTCTTGGCCCAATATACCAATCTACTTTGTGATGCAGTTAATCTATAAACTCGAGCTAAATTTCTAACATTCTTTGCATCGTCACTATACCCATTTGGTCTATCTCCAAAGTTTTTAACATCAGGAAGAACATCTTCATTTAGTTGCTCTATTACTTCATTTCTAAATTCATAATATTTTAAGAATCTATGGTGTATCATCTTTTGCCTTCTGAAAATATCAAGAAAACCAGAAAGAAAATCAGCTCTACTTAGTAGAGATAACTGATTGAGTTCTGGAATTTCTTCATAAAATGAAGAATAAGCTGCAACATCATTCAAACCATCATAAGTGATTTTTATTAATCCTACATCCTCTAGATTCTGTTGATTTCTTCTTGCAGGATCAACGATATCATTTATAGCTGTAAAATGCAAATATTTTTGATATTTGCTAATTAATGTGTCAGAAGTCCCAAATATCCTTTCTGTTCCTCTGAAATTTGGCATTACTTCAGCTCTTTCATAAGCTGCATAAATTTTGGGACCAATCTCACCTAGAAAAATAGCTTTGGAATTGTCAACAGTTATTCCCTCATCAACTAAAGCATGATACATTCCCCTTCTAAAATGTATGAGCTTATGTAAATGATTCAAATGCGCTGACTGTAAAGCTGCATCTTGTCTACTATCACTAAATGCAATTACTTTTCTTTGGTTGGCTGGTAATCCACCTAACATTTGAGAGACTAAAATATCTGTTCCTGTGCTCCTGCCTACCGTACTAAAGGAGAAAAGCTTACTAAACTCTCTAGGTCTTCTATCATAGAAAACTCCGCAAGAAGGACAAAAAAGGAGCGGTTTGGGAATTTTATAAACTTTAAATTTATCGCTGTGATTACAATCAGAGCTGATTTTGTTGCATGTTGGACAAAAATCAATTTCTTGAGGTATGTTTTCCTCAAATGCTTTGTTTACTTTACCAGTATCAGTTAACCATTCACCAGGTATATCCCACTCTTCATCTTCTTTTGTTGGAATAAAAACATAACCTGTTTCAGTTTCCTCTTCAACACTCTCCATATCGCAGGGAAGCAATTCATTATTATCTGAGATTTCAATTCCATAATATTCTTGTCCGCAAGAACGACAAAAATGCATGGGAAAATTGAATGCTTCTAATCCTCTTTGAGCACAAGTTGAACAGCTCACTTCTCCCTTATCATGAATATGGGGACCATTTTTTGTAATACATGACATCATTGTTCTTCCTTGAGAGAAGAATGTATGAAGCTTAAGGGTAAAAATAGACGTAATTTGGTCCTCAATGATAATTTTAACTACAGTTCCAGCTAATAAAACAGCAAGTAACTCGTCTCTACATAAGGTTTCTGAAGCATTTTTTCGATATTTCTCATTGTATTTAGTTGTTAAATCCGTCAAACTTTGAGGTTTTTTGGATAATTCTTCATCTAGAAATAATACGGCGGGATGAGTAAGTAATTTCTCACCTAAAAATAGTTCATCCTTAATTTTCTCTATAGAAGAATCATCCAACAGAGACTGAATGATTGAAGCTGTGGAATCAATTGTACTATCAAAATTAATTATCTTTTCTTGGAGGTCTGAAGAAATAGGAGGTAATTTTGTTTCAACATCTACTGTTAATGGAATAAATGATTCTCCTACAACATTTTCTGACAAGAATTCTTCTCCAAAAGTGTTTTCAGCAAATTCAGTTATTAAATCCTGAGCTGTTTCTCCTTCAGCACTTTGAACTGTTGCACTAGTTCCTATACATCGAACCTTACCTGTGGTTCCAGTTCTTTCTTTGAGTCTTCTCAATAAACATGCTAAATCTGCTCCTTTTTTACCAGAAAAAGTGTGTATTTCGTCAATAACCAGGAATTCTAATACTCCTTTATGATGTATAGGGAAGAGCTTTCTATCTTCAAATCTTGTAAGAATTAAATCAAGCATAACATAATTAGTTAGTAAAATATCTGGTGGATTATTTTGAATCTCTTCTCTAGATAAGATTTCAGAATCATATGGATCTCTTTCAGCAGACTCTTTTAGGTATTGAATAGCTTCTTCAGGGTTGTTTTTAGTATCACCAGTATAAAGAGCAATTTTCAAACCAGAACCATGTAAACGCTCAGCAAAATCATCATATTGAGAATTAGCAAGAGCATTCATAGGATAAACTATAACCGCTTTAATACCTTGAACACCTTGTTCTTTTAACTCTAAACACTTACTAACTATGGGAATACCAAAGCAGAAACTCTTACCACTACCAGTACCAGTGGTAATAATGGTATTCTGGTTTTTTTCAAAAATAATTTTCAAAGATTCACTTTGATGTTGATAAGGTTTAATCGGCTCAGAATCTTCTTCTTTTGGATCTAAAGAAAATATTCGTTTACATTTATTATGGATTATTCCGTTTTGTATGAATTCATCCAATCCTTCACCTAGTTTGTATCTTCTATTAAGTTGTATGAAGGGTTCTTTCCAAAGTAATGTTCCTTTGTCTATTTTTTTGTGAACCCACTCTTTGATTTTTGGGTTTTTGAATCTTTGAAATGTAAAAACATAGTCTCTGTAAGAATTCTGCAATAGTTTAAGATTTTCGAAAATATTCATTCAATATCCTCCGTAATTAAATCACTATATTTATCATAATACTTGAGAATCGTTATCTTTGTTTTGTAATCTTTAAATTTTAGTATATCCTTTTGTTTTTGAATAGAAAAAGTATCTATAATATAAATTAAATCCTGTTTAGATATTCCATATAAAAGAGCAAATATAGCATCTAGTTCAGCTTGAAGAATGAATCTTCTTTCTTCATCCCATTGATATGGCGGTCTATCATATCCACAATCCATTGCAAAATCCCTTAATTCTTCAGAAGTATACAATAACTCTATCGATTTTGGAATTATCATATCTTGAAATTTCTCCCAAGTAGAATACTCTACTACAGGGAGTTGTTCAAGCAAAAATTGATTTAAATTGACTCCAACCAATTTTTGTCTAGTACAATAGTCAAAAACTAGTGAACTCATTGAAGAAACTAAAAAAAGAGCTTGTTTTGGTGATATATTCAAAATCAGGTTTAAAGAATTGACACTTGGATAATTGGGAATTATTGTTGCAATACAGGTTCTCCAATTTTTGGCATTTGTTATTAACCTTACACCTAAAAACCAATTATAATCCCAACCCCAGTGATTCTTCTTGTTCATAAATTTATTATTATCTATCCAGTATCTAGGTTCTATATGATAATTCAACACAGATATATTTTTATCTGCTTGTTTAGGATGACCCTTAATAATATCTTCTCCAGTGCAATTATTGAATCCAGCAAATCGATAATCAAAAATCCATATAAATTTTGATTCATAAATTGGCAAAAATTTTATATTTTCTAAAATTCGAATAGAGGTATTGCTATCCTTTACAAAATTGTTTATAGTCTCCTTAATTTTGAAATGTTTGGAGTCATCAGACATGTTAAACATTCTATGAACTTTGAGTTCTGGAAACAAAGGTTCTGTATGATTTAGGATTATTCTAGAGTTTTTATAAATTTTTTTCGTTAACTCATAGTCATTATTATCACTAAACATAGGACATGTTTTTGTATTTGGATTTAGAAGCTCAATATCCTGATAGGTGATATGTAGTTTTCTCTCATTTTCTAATTTGTTTAAATCAGTTAAGTTAAATATAAATTCTGGAGAACTTTGTAAGGAATTTTCCTTACATTTCTTTCTAGATGTAAATAAACAAAACTTATACATTCTGTGTAAATCTGAAAAAATTCCTTTTCTATTAATGAAATCATAGAGACTGACTAACTGATTATTAACAATAAGTGTTTCATAGAACTCACTGAAATTAAAATCTGTCATGATGTTTGAAGGGATTACTAATCCAACCAATCCATTATCGTTTATTAAGGACAAAGATTTTTCTGTAAAAATTGCGAACAGATTAACAAGACCTTTTGATGTTAATGTAAACAAAGATGAATTCTTTAAAAAGTGGATAAATTTTCCTGTTTGTTCTTGAGCTTGTTGAAATTTCAGCCAAAGAGGTTGATCTATTTTTTCTAAGGTTTTTATCATATCCTTTCTAGTTGCAGCATTACGAGCATTTGCAATTTCAGGTTTGAATGCCTCAAAAAATTCCTTTTCCTTTATATTCACTTTTTCCCAAGGAGGGTTTCCAATAATACAATCAAATCCTCCTTTTTCTTTTCTAAATACCTCTGGGAATTCTACTTCCCAATGAAAGAAATTGTACCCACTAGCTAATTCCTTAACCTTTGTAATTGTCTCCTCCTTCCCTTTCATTGGTGTATTATTAGAAATAGCTTTAAACATAGAATTTGTAGGAGTTGAGGATTTTTGCATTTTTGAAAAGGGCCAAAAGAAAGTCGAAGCCCATGTATCATATATTAGTTTTTGATGTTTATATTTTTCATCCTCAATTAATTTTAAATATTTACTTCTTTTTTTGATTGTATCTGCTTTTGTGCTTTCTACCATAACATCCAGTTTAATAAAGGATTGGTAATCTAATTCAATTTTTTCTATCTCTGGTAAGAATTTGTCAAGTTGAACCATTTTTACATGTTTTCTTTGAAATTCATTTTCATTTCTAATTATTCTAACTTTAACCTTATCTTCATCTCTAACAGGCTGAAATGCTTCATTTAATATTCCATTTCTAATCGATTTTTTATTTGTACCTATTAGACTATTACCACACTTTAAATGATGATTCAATAAGTTAAGAGGAAAGTCATTAACTGCTGCATTAATCCACAAAGATACTTTTGTTAGTTCTATAGCCATTGGATTAAGATCTACCCCATAAATACATTTGCTTAAAATATCTCTACGCGCTTGTCTTTCAATACTTTCTGGTGGATATTCTGTTTCAGCTCTTATTTTAGCTAACTCCTTTCCTAGGAAGTTATTTACAGCAATTAGAAATGCTCCACTTCCACAGGCTGGATCACATACTTTTAAGTTTAATATCGCTTTTTCTCTTTTTTCTTTTTCTTCCCCACATGCATCAATTGCTTTGTCGAAGATAGGTTTCAAAGCAGAATCTATAAGTTTAGCAATTAGTTTACTATCTGTATAATAGCTACCTGTTGTTTTCCTTCCAGCTCCTCTTGGATCAAGAATGAATTCTCCCCTTCTATATAGTGTATTATTGATTTCTTCGTCTTTTTTTAGAAGTCTAGGAGTGAAATCTAATAAACTTTCGTAAATTGCACCTATCTCTTCAACCCCTAATTCAAGAAAATTTATTCTCTGTAAAACTTTTCCTTTTTCATATAGAGTTAGATTTTTTATAGCTCCTAATAGGAAATCGTTTCTACATTCCATGTTCTGAGTGTGTTTAAAATTTGAATCATCAAACAAATCTCCATTATATCCAAAAACATCTAATTCGACTGATCCTTCTCTTATCAGTGAAAATGTTGAAAACAACCCATGCCACAAATCACTATGATTATCACTTACAATTCTTGTTTCAGCTCTCTCTCTAAGTTTTGTAATACTGTATTCTTCAACATACAGTGAATTATGCATAGGTAACATCCCTCTCTGTTCAGCAAACATAAGAAATAGTATTCTATATATAATCCTCAGAATTTCCTGATAAAACTCTTTAGTGATGTCTTCATTTAATATCATTAATTCCCTCATTTCATGAGTCAAAAGTCCGTTACCGATTAATTCTATAGCTTTCTTAACATTTTCTCTTAAACCTTCTCCTATCTTTGTTCCAGCTGCTACACTTTTTTCATAGAAAATATCAAGAATGGTCTGGTTATTTTCATCCTTTAAGAATCTACTAGCATGTATTAAACGGTACAAAACTCGGAAGTCTGTGAAATTCCTTTCATAGAAGATACTTTCCAAATCAAATTCAACATATCCTCTTGTATGAGTGTGAAAGAAATCTCTCAATAATCTTATCTGTAGTCCATTCGTTACTATCCCCCATTTTGTTAGTGATTTATCCATCTTAAGGTATAGTTGTAAAGAATCATGAGGACTTTTGTTATTCCTATCTGTATCTAATCTCGAATCTAACTCTTGATTTGGTCCAACAATATGTATTTTAGGTGCATCTGCTCTAGCCCATCCTCTATGTGAAATAAATACCTGAATCTTACCATCTTCAAATGCAATGTCTTTACTGGAATATTGGATATCTATAAAATCAAGTGCTTTTAACAATGGAATTGTCCACTTTTGTTTAGAATCAGATTCATTCATTGATTTAAGTTTAATACTTATTTCATCCCATTTTTCTAATAGTCTCTCCCAAGATTCTTTTATCATATTATCTAATTGATTTTGATTTTCGATAATCAGATTTGGTGGAATGCTAAATGTATTTGGTTTAATTAATGGTTGTTTAGGTTCTTCTTCTTGAAGATTCAAAAGGAAATCTATTGTTAATATTCCTCCACTTACGACAAAATTTTTAGTTCTTCTTCTTCTTACCAATTTTATCCCTCCAACGATGGATAATATAGAGTTACTGCCATTATGTCTGTAGAACCCACACTGATTTTGTCTATCCCTTCCAACCATTCTTTGGGAGCTTCATCTTCTAATTTCTGTTTCATCTGTTTTCTTTCATCTATAATTTTCAGACATCTTTGATTTGTTTGTTCATTAATCATTTGATGTAAATTAGGAATCTCTACAGATTTCTTAATGTCCTTCTTTATCTCATCCATAGTTCTATCCATTATTACAATATTTGCGTTTTTTATGGCCTCAACACTTTCCTCACTCAGAATTTCACCATCATAAACCTCTATACCCACATCAAATAATTCCTCAACAATTGATTTCGGTTCTGTGTCAACTATGTACCTAGCTAATATGTGAAAAACAGCTGTTACAGGATATTTAATTTCAACCTTAACTGCGGCCGTTCTTCCATATTTCTCCTTCTCATTTAAACTTGAGTATTTTATCTTTTCTATAAGTTTTACTACAATTGGATGACCAAGATCAATTAGATTGAGAGAGGGATTTTTAGCTGCTGTAATAGAATCAAATGTTAGATTGAAGACATTTTTCTCAAGATCTATACCTCTAAGGAATTCATCAGAAAATTCGAAATTCCAAATTCCTTCTTCTGTTTCTTTTGTTTTACAACCATATTTTTTCAAACCACTTGAAACAAATTCTTGTATTTCTTCAGAGCTTCCAATTAAACTGTAGGTATAATTTAACCTTTGTTGAACTTCCTCTAGACCTATCTCTAAACCTCCATAAAAACTATCATTCTTGATTAATTCTATGTTGTTTTTATCAAAAGGGTCCTTTTCACTTCCAATGAACTCTAGAAGTGTACGTTGAGGTCCATGTTTAAAAGTGGGTTTATGTTTTTTAATTAAATCAATAATTGTTGTTTCATCTCCAAAAAAGGGAGGAGAAAAACCATAATCTTGTCTTATTTGTTCTGCTTTTTTTATCAGAACTTTCAAAATATCTGCTTCTAAAGTATCATCCATAACCAATGTTCTTATAATTACTTTTGATTTTGGTTGTCCATATCTGTCAACTCTACCGTTTCTTTGTTCCAACCTGTTTGGATTCCAAGGTAATTCATAGTGAACAATCTGATTACTCGCATATTGTAGATTCATTCCTTCTGAAATACAGTCTGTTGCAATTAAAATTCCTAATTTTGCATTTGTAAAATCCTTTAAGTAATCTCTACGAATCCCCTCTGGAATCGTACCATCTACATAAAAGATTCTTACTCCTTTACCTTTGTAAGCTTCTTTAATTTGTTTCCTTAAATAAATTAATGTATCTCTATATCTTGTAAAAATCATCAGTTTGGGATATTCCTTCAATCTTTTTGGTATTATATTCCAGATTAAATGCTGTAATTTCGAATCTTTTTCAGCTGTTATCTCCTTAGCAATTTTCAAAGATTGTTTAAGAAGCTTTATTTCTACATTTAGATCGTTTTCCTCTCCAAAAATTACTTTGTCTGTTCTAAGGCTAATTTCTTCTTCATCAACATTCTCACTTGAATCTTCATCTAAGACATTTGATTTTATTTCTTCTTTAGTTAGACCAACTAAAATCTCCTCATCTAGATTTTTCAGTTTATAGGATACGGTTTTGATTCTATTTTCAAGAGAAATTCTTAATGCGTGAGAAGAGCTTATAGATCTTTTATGAAGATGCATTATTGTCCAATTAGCTAAGTGTTTTTGATGTTCAGTACCTTTTTTGACAATTTTCAATAAATGAGAAGCCAATTCTTCAATGCTCTCAATAGCTTTTATCTGCTCTTCAGAAGGTTTTATGAAGATTTCTTCTTGATGCCTTTCTGGAAAAGGAGATTCTTCGCTATTTGCCTCTTTAAACCATCTAAGAACATCTTCTCTTCTTCTTTGACATACATGATGTTTTAACTTATTTCTATTAATACTTGGATCAATTATTGATCCAGTAACTCCTTCAGGTACCAGCATTCTAAGTAAGCTTGCATATGTATCTCTATATCCATTATGAGGAGTTGCTGTCAAAAATAATAGATTATCCGTTAAGTTAGCAATTTTTTCAGCAAATTCCCATCTAGCCATTTCGATTTTCTGATTTTTAGCGGATTGGTGAGGTTTAGCAATATTATGTGCTTCGTCAAAAACTACCATATCCCAGTGTTGCTCAAGAATCTGATTTCTCTGGATTGGTTGTTTTGCATAATCTATTGATGTTATTATACAAGGATAATATTCCCATGGATTATATCCTGGTGGAAGCGATCTTTCTAAAATCCTTCGATTACGAGTTGACATTATTCGGAATTCTAGGTGGAAGAAATATTCCATTGCTTCTTTCCATTGTTCTCTTAAACTAGCAGGTGTTACAATTAATATTCTACTTATTCTTTGTCTTCCTAAAAGTTCCGAAATAATTAAACCAGCTTCTATTGTCTTTCCCAAACCAATATCATCCGCTAATAACATTCTTACTTTTGGTAATTCAAGAGCCATTAGAATAGGAATCAATTGATATTCGGTAGGAATAGCACGACTTTGTTGAAGACTTATTAAAGGAGCTGTTCCATGTATCATGCTTAACTTAAATGCCCTTAACATAAGTTGTTGAGTTGCAATGTTCCCTATAACTTTCGGGTCAGGTAAACCCATTTTTCCTGGTTTAAATTTCTCAACAGGAACATAGAATCTATGTCTTTCTGCTTTGGTTCCATCTAATGCTGTAGCTGTTACAATGTTACCCTCAATACCATCCACACGCCACAATCGTGCTCTATTTTCTACGATGCTCCCAACTTTTAGAAATTCTGGAATTGTAATTTAAATCCCCATCTTGTCTTGCTTTCATTAAAAAGCATTTTTCATTATATTTAATTTTTTTGCATATTTAATAAGACTGTTCTCCAAACCAACATCGCTAACAGTTAATAAGCCACTCAAACCATTGTGCTCAAAAGTGTAACCAATCTTAGTTGAGTTAACAAATTTGAAATAATCTCCCAAACTTATTTATAATTGTTATAGACAAAGTAATTTACCCTTTTTGTTCAATCATCCCACTTTAAGACATGGATTTGGTGTACGAAGTGGAAAAAAGTTTAGCAGTAAAAAACTATTCTCATCCTTTGGGAGAACAAGTAGAAAAGATAAATACAATAGAAGAGTTACAGGAAATTGTTCTAGAGATTAGAAAGAGTTACAGGAATTGGGAGGAGAAAGAAGCTTTAGAGATTATCAATAAAACTATAGAGAAAAGCCAAGAATTAGGTGATTATCGTTCCCATATTGATCTACTCTATACTAAACAAGGACTATTTTTTGGTAGGATTGATCTTCTACCTGAAGTCGAAGGTATTATCTCACGTATGGAACGATTAGCTGAGCAGAACAGTTTTCTAGAAGGGAAGGCTTTAGCTTTAATCCTCATCTGGCAAGTAGAGAAACTGAAGAAAAATTATGATGAAGCTATTGAAGCCAGAGAGAAGGCTATGGAGATAATGAATACTCTCCCTGACCCATCAAAAATGAATTATCATGCCATACTATTTTCTTTTGCTTATGGTGTGTTCACTGAAGAAGGAGATTTTACAGCTGCAGAACTTTTCGAAGAATGTAGAAAATACTTCCTAAAGAAACAGATTTCAGATAATATATTTGGAGTTTATGACAAAGATGCTCGAAAAACTGCAATAGAACAAGGAAAAATGGATTATAATCTGAATAACTATAAACCTGAAAATATTTTATGGTTTAAACAGTTATATGAAAAATGGATTTATTTGTTTGCTGGAGAATATATGTAGATGCTTAAAGAAAACCTTAAAAAAAGATAAAGAGAACAAGGAAACGAGCATCGGTTGGGGACTTGGCTCAGTCCGGTAGATTTACTTCGCTTGCTTAGCGATAAAGCTGAAAGTGGTTGGCTCCAGAGAACATTGCTTAACAATGTCGGCAAAACCAATTGGTCGGGTGTTCAAATCACCCAGTCCCCACCATCATCTTTTACTTATTTTTTTCTAAGTATATTTATTCAAAGAAGGTTTTTGCGATATTATTTCTCTGTTCTCATTCTTTTTTGCTTGTTTTCAAACATTCTTTTTCTATATTCTTTCTGTTTCAACATACATTCCTATTTCTCTAATTGCTTCCTTTAAATATTCTAGATATCTCTTTTTGTTATTCTCATTTTCTTCCTGCACTGTATTTATGTAAGTTCCAATGATGAATAGAATTTCTAATATCAACACTTTCGTCCGTTTTTAAATATGTTTCCAGAACTTTATCAAACATCCCCTTGACATATTCTTCTACTTCTTCCTTGTTTGATAATTTAATGTTTTTTTCATCTGAATCTGAGGATTCTGGAAATAATGAATTATAATCTAACTTAATACTATCAACTATTCTTGTTTTTTCAGTTTCCCAATTATAAAAGAATTTCTTCAAAATGTATGAAAGATGATACAGATTTAGTATTCTATCCCATTTGAAATCTTTTTTATTGTGATCTTCAAAACATTCAAAGAATCTTTTTGGTATTTCGATTTCGTCTTCAGAAATACCATTGTTAATACTGTCAAAAAATTTCTTTTCGTCTTCAGAAATACCATTATTACTATCGTAAAAACTTATTATTCTTTGCTTGTTTTGATTAATCCATCTCAAAATCTTCATCTTTGCTAATTTTGAAAAATAATTTATTTTCTCAATATTCTCTGTTATTTGATTAATTTCATAAGAAGTAATATTGTAATCTTGTAGGGGACCTTCTTCTCTCTGGAATTTATAATCTGTTTTCATTTGAAAATATGATTTACCATCTATAATTGTTTCATGAAAAATATTTAAGGAATTTTTCACAATTTTTAATGAAAAATGTAAGAGTTTTTCATATTTTATAGCTTCTACATTATAACCTAAGGAATAAAGGCCTATTGCAAGAACAAAAAATAACATAATTTTGTTTGTCAAAGGTTTATTTTTAGTTCTCTCAATATCTTTATGTGATATTTCATGCATCTTGGTGAAATGTGATGATTTGAAATAATAATGAAATGCGGTATCCCAATCCTTTGAGCTATATCCCTTTATTTCTTCTAATTTACAATTTTTTTCTATGTCAATAGCTTGAGTGAGGTTCGAACTAATATCATATAAGTTTTCTATAATCTGTTCAAATACAGATGTGTAACAAATAATTCGTTCACCTAACGTCTCTGCATCATCTTTTAGAAGTGTCTTCTTTATTTCTATTGCAGAAGGAGATATTATCACTAAGTGTAAACCTTTGTTATTCTTCAGGGCTTCTAGAAACAACATCTTAAGATAATCATCTCTAAAAGAATATCCGACCACTACCACTACTCTTGTTGATTTTGCATATAACTTACTTTTCAGAATATACATTAAATCTAATAATGGTCCTGGTCTTTCCAATTTTAGCATTGGGTACATAAGCATATCTTCTAGTTTTTCGCCATTTTGGAGTTGTAGATTTCCTTGATTATTAGAAAGTAATAAGGGAATTTTAATGAATTTACCAGATCTGGTTTGATACCAAGATAATGAACCATGAATTTTGTAAATATTTAATTGGAAATCTTCCTCAAAACTTGATATCTCCCAATTTAGTTTAAATCCATCAGTGTAATTTATGTCATTAAGAGAACAGAATTGCTCAATGACATTATCATAATTGGTTGTATAAATTTCAACGGGAAACTCTGAACTAATATATTTTCTCAAATCTTTCAAATAGTTAGTTTTTTCAGGTTCAACATGAGTATTAACTTTTATAAATTTCTTTAGATCATTAATTAAACTCTCAATTTTACTTAAATCATATTTGTCAATAGTTTCTTTATAATCATCAGAAATTGAAAGTATAATCTCATCTTCAGTGTTAAGAAGTCTATTAAGGAGTTCGTAAATCTGTTCTATATCTGGATTATATCCCACTTTGTTTTTTATTCTTCTTTTAATTTCAAGGTAAAGATGATATGGAGATTCTGTTTCTTTAATTTTTACTTTACTGTATTCTTCTTTTAAATGTGCTTCAAATTTTCTAGCAAATTCAAAAGTTGTAGGCACATTTGCCTTAGCTGATGAACCAGCTCCAAAAAAGAAAATCGTAGGAGATTTATTAGATATTTGATTATTGTTCATTGTTAATACTTCCTTTCCTCTTCAATTTACCAACCATAGAGTGAAGTATTTTTCTATAGTTAATGTCTGATTATATATTGGTGGTAATGATTTTAATCTTTTGGAGCTCTGCTTCAAATAAACTAATTTTTGACACTGCTCAAACAGATAACAATTTTATCTAGAATCTCTCTCTCCCTCTGTTTACACCAATATCTTCTACCAATTTCTGGGTTTTTCTTTAAACACTGTCTTTTATAGATTTATAATATTAGACCCTCTAGGATTGCAATATATTGTTATAATAAGCTTGAATTTGCTTTCATGAATTTTCCAAATACTTTAATGTTTCATCTCTATCATAATTTAATTTATACCATTGTATTTGTCTTTGCACTTTTCTGTAAATAATAATATGAGAAAAATACTTTTCCTTTGCACTCAATGCCCTCTCATATATCCCCTCATCTATTGTTCCAAATATTCTCTTCGCAAGTACACTCGGAAGTTTGAATGTCAATTTGTATTCTTCTGGTGATTCTGAAGGTCTTATTGTCCATGTTCTCCTCTTATCTATATGATGACTCCATGTAATATTTATTTTATGATTTGGCTTCCTTTCTAAATAGCGTATAAACTCATCTCTTTTCTCTGGTTTTAGTAATATCATAAAAGGAATATTTGGCATTCCTATGAACAATTCACCATAATTTTCTGTTGTTTTAATCATGTTTCCAAGCAATTCCTCTATTTGTTCATGATCATTCATTCGTCCCCCATAGTATTCTATTCTGATTGGTAATGTTCTTAACTTTCTTCTTAATATATATCTCAAGTTGTATACAATATTATCCATATTATCAATGTCTCCCTTTATGTTCCTTGCTGCAGTTCTTATTGATTCCAAAAGAACACTATAATCACTACTATTCAAATCAATGAGAGATATTTGATGAGCTAATCCCATGTATACTGAATCTTCCGTAAAACCTGATGTAGAGAAAAGTGCATATACATAATGATATTTTTGAAGCAAGATATCTTCTTCATTGAGGGTGCTTTTCTGGTTTACATCTAATAGAATACTTATTGCATTTCTAACTACATCAATTCCTATTGGATCCTTTCTAAATTTTGCTTCTACAAAAAGTCTTAATGGATATGTAAATGCTGGTGTCCATTCTAGTTGTCCTAAGACATTAGCTTGATGATACTTTCCTCTACCTCTTACAACTAAATCTCCTCTTTTCATTGCAAGGTTATTTCTATCTTGTGAAGCGTCTACCAATAAGTTGAAACCCGACTTTTTTACCAAATATGCTAAAACTTCTTCTAACATATAACCTCTCAACATCTCTTGAGATACCATAGAAAACAGTTGTTGCTTATCAATAAAAATATTCCTTACTTCTTAGGATTTTCAATCTTTTGCTTCAGATTATACTTGACTTTAGTTTTTGTTCGAAAGTCGGAGAGCTGGTTGGCTCCAGAGAACATTGTTTAACAATGTCGGCAAAACCAATTGGTCGGGTGTTCAAATCACCCAGTCCCCACCATTATAGTTCTCTATTAATTATTTTTACTACACTTCTACTCAAAGAACACCTTAGCTACTTCATATGTCTCTTTGTCGACTATCTTTGATTCCTTTATCCCTTCCAATATTGGTACTGATCTAACCTTTGTTCCTTGAAGAGATGTCATCATACCAAATTCCCCATTGTGAACCATATCAATTGCTGCAACACCATATTTTGAGCCTAAGACTCTATCATAAGCTGTCGGTGTCCCTCCTCTTTGCACATGTCCCAATACCACCACTCTTGATTCTATTCCTGTCCTTTTTTCTATAACTCTTGCTAATCCCTCTCCTATCCCTCCTAGTCTAACATTTCCAAAATCATCCGTCTCTCTGGATTGAGCTAAAACCCCTGGTTCTAGTAAAGTTGCCCCTTCAGCAACCACGATAATTGAAAACAGCTTTCCTCTTTCTATTCTTCCTTTTACTACCTCAATTATGTCATCTACTGTACAAGGTTCTTCAGGTATTAATATATAATCTGCTCCCCCTGCTATTCCTGAATATGTTGCTATCCAACCAGCGTGTCTCCCCATCACTTCTACCACCATACATCTGTGATGTGATTCTGCGGTTGTGTGTAATCGATCTATAGCTTCTGTTGCAACTGATACAGCTGTATCAAAACCAAAGGTCATATCAGTTGCGCAAATGTCATTATCTATAGTCTTAGGCACGCCAACAACAGGGATCCCCATCTCATGTAGTTTTTGTGCTACACCTAATGTATCATTACCACCTATAACTATCAAAGCATCAAGTTCTAGTTTTTTGAAATTCTCTATTGCTCGTTCGTATCCTCCCTCTTCTTTTTCTGGATTGGTTCTAGATGATCCAAGAATTGTCCCCCCTAAATGTAAAATCCCACTTAGATTTTTGCGCTCTAAATTAACATAATTTAGATACATTAGTCCTGCCCATCCGTTTTTTAATCCAATAAACTCGTCATTGTAATGAACTATACCTTTTCTTCCTATAGCTCTTATGACAGCATTCAAACCAGGACAATCTCCTCCACCAGTTAATACACCTATTCTCATTAGCATCACAATTAGTACAATTATCAAATGAAAATACATAAACGTTATTTTCGCAATGTTTTTTATATTTTGAAACTAATATCATATCAGTTCTCAAAATGTGTTAAGATTAGCAGTGAATTGAAATTGGTTAGATGAACAAAAATGATTCTAACTCTGGAGCAATGAGCTTTTCTTTCACATGAGAAAAACTTCCTCTCCATTTTTCTATATTAAATGCAAAGTATTGTTATATTCCATGACTATAGTTTACTGATGTTTCCAACAGGTCTCTTAATTTTATTTGGTATTATTGGTTTTTTTATTCTTGTTTCAATCTTAATTACTATCAAAAGACGTTATTCCATGCGCGGTTCCACGAAACATCCTATTAAACGTGGTTTAACAAAAGAGTTTAGCGCTGAAGGAGAACAAGCTGCTGCAGAAGCTTCTGCTATACACACTGAATCTCAATTACAGGTTTAGTGATACAAAGAATCATGAGTTAATCTTCATCCATGAATATTTTCTCACAACATTTAACAAAAGAATAAGGTATTTTCCATTTCTCAGTATCATTTTGCCAAACATAACGTATTAATTCCTTAATTTCCTCTGGCAAAGTCCTGAAGAGTGGGGCTAATAGTGCGTAACCTAGTCTTCGTCTCGTTACTTCTTCAGATTCCAAAAAATGAATAGCATAATTGTAGCAAGGATACTTTCCTCTAAGATATTCTGTATTAATAACTCCCTCAATACCTTGAGATTGCATCTGATAGTATACTGTGACTATCCTTTAAAAAGTCAAAAAATAAGAGATTTTTGTAATAAAAACCTTAAACTAATAAGTAAAAATAACATTTTTGTTTTTCAAAATTGTTTCTCCATCATCCACAAATGATGATGCAGTCTGTAGTTTCTTTGATTAAAGAATTCAGCTAGGTCATTATTCCTATCAAAAGTTATTCTTAGATGATCTTTCTCCTTGTATTCTTTCATTTGTTTAACAAACTCATCGAAATAACTAACTTTTGTGACCCAGAATGGTCTGCATCCTGGAAATTCAGGATTAAATCTTCCATATACTTGCAATTTATCATCGACAAACAATCCAAGCGGTAAAGAAACCCCTCCTGAAAGACCAATATTTCTTGTGTCTCCTAAATGTGATTTTAGCTCGTTACCATTTGCATTAGGAAAAGTTCTCATGACTTCCTTATAATCTGATGAAGTTAAGATTCGAAGATTTGTGTTTCTAAAACTATTTTCACTTATTTCTACTTTGTTCAACCCATCCTTCTCTATCCAATAATGCCAAGTTTCATGGTTTTTTCTAAATCCATATTTTTTGTACAAAGAGATAGCGGCATTGTTTTTTGTTTCAACATATAATCCAACAGAACTAATTTGTTTTTCTTTGAAGTAATTAACAGCATATATCATGAGTTTATTGCCATATCCCTTGCCTCTTTCTTCTTTTTCAACCGCTATCTGTCCTAAGTGGCCATAACCCTCCATAATTAGCAATCTTAGATAACCCACTAGTTTGTCTTTTTCAAAAGCACCAATGAATCCCTCATCCTCTAGAAGCTCAATAAAATTCTCTTTTTGGACATTTTCCCTCTCGAAAGCTTCTTCAACAATAGCTGTAAACTCTTTCCAATCTTTCTCCCTGAAGGTTCGAAAATGTATCATAACTGTTGTAAAGTTAATAATTTATTTAGTGTTTTCGTTTTGTTTTGTTTATTCTATGAATCCTAATTCATCTTCTGTTATCTCTACTACTAATCTTGCCATTTCCTTGTATAATGCTATGTATTCAGCTCCCTTGCCCGTTGCTCTATAGATGAATTTTGGTCTTTTCTCTGGGTTATCATATCTCACAAGTAGACCACGTGCTTGCATGAATATGATTAGTTTTTTTGCTCTATCTAGCGGGAGATTAGCTCTTCTAGCAATCTGTGATATTCCCGCTTCTGTATAGAATTCAAGAACTGACAAGATGTCAGCATAAATATCATAACGTGATCTATTTACAACAGGCATGATAATTTCCTTCTGTTACATATTACATTTTCAAGAAATAAAAAGTTTGAGCCCCAAAATATCTGGAGCTCATGAACATCTACCTACTAAATTGGAGATATCTAGCCCTTTGTATATTTGGCAGATGGGTCCGCATCAATTGTTCCAGCTTCAACTACTCCAGCTCGAACTTTTCTTCCTAATTCAACTTCGTCAGCAGTAATATCTTCGACTCGTGCTCCATCTCCTATTATTACAGTTCCACCAAAGAGTTTTCCTCTTACACGAGAGTCTCTACCGATGTTTATTAGATCTGCTTTTGCGATTTCACAATTCAAACTACCGCTAACGCTAATCTCTCCCGCTTCAATTTCATCCCCACTAAGAGAACCACTAATTTGTAATTTTTCACTTAATCTCAGAAGACCACTTGAACTGCAGGAACCGCTAACGTTGATATTCTCTGCTATGGTGTTTGCTCCAAGTCCTAAAGATCCACTTACCTTAACATCAACAAATTTACAATTGTCTCCAGCTCTGCTTGATCCACTTACAGATAGTTTTTCGATTTTTGAATCGTCTCCGACTTTACTGCTACCACTAACAGATAATTTGGCAGCTATGATGCTTCCTTCGCACTTGTACGATCCACTAACATTTAACTTATCTCCAACTTGTGCAGTAGAAGTTTTTGCTGATCCACTTACATCTGTACTATTTGTTATTAGGTTATTGCATACAAAGGATCCACCGACTTCAACTTCAGGACAGTCCAACATTCCACCTATTTTCGCCGAACCTGATACTTCTAATTCTTCCTTGATAATTGCATCCTCACCGACTTTAAACGATCCACTGATATCAACTTCTGTTGCATTGAGATTTAATTCATGCTTAGCTGATCCACTAACTTCATAGGTTTCTACATTAGTATTTCCATAAACTGCACAAGAACCCATTATCTTAACCTGAGGACAATTGAAATCTTTCTCAACTATTAATGCACCATCAATTGCAGTTTCCTCAGCTGTAAGATTTCCTCCAACAATTAGTTTTGATCCTCCCCTTCCTCCATTTCTAATTTTGATTCTTTCTGCGATAACATCTCCTGTAATCTCAAGATAGCCATTCTTATGAATAATCTCTTTAACTTCAATGGAACCATTGATTTCAACGTCTCCCTTGCTAACTAGATTACCATTTATTACCAATTTATCAACCTTTGAAGATACATTTATTATTGCCCCATCATGAACTTCAAGGTCTCCATCAACATTACTTAGCTCGATTTGTTCGTCATCCTTGACTACGATTTTTTCCATTTTTAATCACTAATTTTTTTTCTGATATACATTTACCTCTTCCTATTTAAAAAGAAAAATCACAAGTTGTGATATCAGTTTGTGTTTTTATATCGAATTTTGATACTAATCGTGATATGACAACTCTTTTCAAAAAGGATGATTTCACCTTATCCATGTCTAATGAGTTAATAGAGAAATTAGCTCGTATTCCTCAATTTTACAATGTCAAATTAAGTCCATCAAAAAATAAAATTGCTTTCTACTGGGACAAAACAGGAAGGTTGGAATTATATCTGATGGATTTAGCGTCTAAAGAATATGAGCAAATTAGTAATGGTGAAGTTCCCCGGGCTTTACGATCAGGTTTTATCTGGTCGAAAGATAACAGAAACATCATATTTGCTAAAGACAAAGAAGGCAATGAACAACACGACTTATACATGTTAGATACACAATCAAAGGAGATTACTCAATTAACAGATACACCACGATTCCAAGAACATGTATGGGATGTTAGTCCTGATGCGAAAAACCTGTTATTCTTATCGACAAGAAACGGCCAAATGAACCTTTTTTCATTGAATCTTGAAAACAGAGAAGTGGCAGAGTTAACTGATTTTACTCGACCTGTGATGGGTGCAAAATGGAGTCCAACAAATGATTATATTTTATTTGGTTATAATGACATGAAAAACTTACAAAATATAGATGTCTGGATTATGAATGTTGATGGCTCGGAAAAGAAGAAACTAATAAGTATGAAAGATGGTTCTCAAGAAGGCGTTGCAGGTATCTCCAAAGATGGAAAGACTGTAGCTATCACTTCAGATTATGAGGGAGTATCTAAAGCGGGAGTATATGATTTTAAAACCAAGAAAATCAAGTGGGTGAGTGATGGCAAATATGATGAAGTAGCGTCAGCAATATCCCCTGATGGAAAATATTTGGTCTGTTTACGAAATCATGAAGCTACAATTGTTCCCATCATCTATAATATTGAAACCAAAGAGGAGAAAAAAGTAGACTTTCCTCCAGGTGTCGTTCATGGTACTGAACTAACTAAAGACAGTTCTCATCTTATTGTTACCGTTAATTCATCAAAAAACCCAAGTTCTCTAGTTAAATATAATTTGGAAAATGGTGAAATCGAAGAATTAATTCCTGTTGAGTTGAAAAGTTTTGATTCTAGTCTCCTTATAAGTGATGAATACATTGAATATCCATCTACAGACAACTTGACCATTGGGGCGATAATATCCAAACCTAAAAATCTTGAACCTGGTAAGAAATATCCTGTTCTTCTTCAAGTTCATGGGGGACCAACTGGTCAATATTTCAGAAACTTCAGTATGTTTGACCAAATCCTAACAAACAACGGTTTTATTGTTTTCAAACCAAATTTTAGGGGGTCGACTGGCTACGGAAGAGATTTCCAAGATATGAATATCTATGACATCGGTGGAGGGGATTTAGAGGATGTACTAGCAGGTGTAGACTACCTCAAGTCTCTGGATTATGTAGATCCAGAAAGAATAGGTATTTTTGGTTCATCATATGGAGGATATATGACATTCTGGGCTACAGTTAAACAGCCAGAAATATGGAAAGTTGGCGCTGCAAGCGTTGGAATTACTGATTGGATGAAACTTTATGAAAGTAGTATGCCTCATTTCAAACATTATCAACATTCATTGTTTGGAAAGCCAGATGAGAGTGAGGATTTGTATCATGAAAGATCTCCCATACATTTTGCTGAGAACCTCAAAGTACCACTTCTAATTGTTCATGGGACTCACGATCCAAGATGTTCGGTTGAACAATCTCGAATCTTCCGGGATAAGTTACTTGAAAATGGATGGAAAGAAGGAAAGGAAGGGGATAAAACCTTTGAATACATTGAGTACTCAGATATTGGTCATGGTGGAGCATCTGATCAGGAATTCCGTATACGTTCCTTTACTGCACAATTAGATTTCTTCAAA
The DNA here is from genome assembly GCA_023705945.1 of Candidatus Heimdallarchaeota archaeon. Taxonomy (GTDB): domain Archaea; phylum Asgardarchaeota; class Heimdallarchaeia; order Heimdallarchaeales; family Heimdallarchaeaceae; genus UBA460. The sequence continues at coordinate 9,727 of BPTM01000087.1, read as the reverse complement.
AGACGTTTGTGACGAGCGCTCTTTTCGCTCTTCTTTTTTCTTAATTTGTGTGACTAGAAGCTGTTAGATGAGTACTCCCCAAAATTTTTTCTTCCCACAACTTTTTCATTTCATCACAAGTATCAAGTAGGTGTTCCAACTTTCCTTGTCCTTCGATTTTGCCATCCTTTATTACAATAATATTATCTGCTCTTCTCAAAGCAATAGGGCGATGAGATACTGCTATACAGGTAGAACTTTCTCTTGCAAAGACTCTTTTCCATAAGCGTTGTTCGGTTTCTACATCAAGAGCACTAGAAAGATCGTCAAAAATAAGAACCTCTGAGTTTCGGGCAAACATTCTAGCAGCTGCTAATCGTTGTCTTTGTCCTCCTGATAATTTTACTCCTTTTGAACCGATTAACGTATCTAAACCACCAGTAAGCTCTTCAACTTCTTTGTTAATTACAGCTAAATTGAGTGCTTCTTTCACATCTATAGATTCTTCTGGTAATCCCATGAGAATATTTTCTTTGATTGTTTCACTAAACAATCTAGGAACCTGTGAAGTATAAGCTGTTCTTGGTGGAACAAAGAACTCTTCAGGTTTCTCAACTAGCTTATCATTCCAGTAAAGGCCACCACCATCATTGGGTAATAATCCGAGAATTGTACGAAGGAGTGTTGTCTTTCCTGAACCAATTCTTCCTGTTATAACTGTGAAAGTACCTCTGTTTATTGTGAAATTAATGTTTTTGATTCCTTTATTTGAACCAGGATATGTATATGTTAAACCCCTTACTTCGAAATTACTGAGCCTATCTTTGTCCTCTAATTTTAACATTTGAATTTGCGGAAATGTTTCCTTGATATATATCTCACCATGTTTTGCAAGATCTAATTCTGTAACATCTTCATCTTCACTCTTAATGAGCTTGAACATTCTACCTAATGATACCTTAGTGCGAACATAACGTGGAACTATATCACCTATGTCCCAGATGAATTCACCCATCGATCCGAGAATACCTACAAAGAATGCTAGGTCACCAACTGAAAATAAGTTGTTTTGAATATTGCTTCCAACTAGTAAGAGAATAATCCCAATACAAAGATAGATGGCTGTATTATATATCGAATGTAGGAGTCTGTGAAAGAATTCATCTTTCACTTCAGCAATACGTCGTTTATCGTTAATATGACCAAAGTAATTTAATACGTTATCTTCAGCTGTTGCAACCTTGATAGCTTGTACGGATCTGAAAATCTCTCCAATAGTTCTCGTTACAGCTCCTGCAGCTTTTCTACGTTGCTTTCGTAATCTTGTGAAAATCGGGCGTGTAAAGAATACCATTACCATCATGATTGCAAGAGGAATGCTGACAAACAGAGTAATTTTCCAGTTGATGCTTTGCATAATGAAAAATGAACTTCCTGTGAATATTCCTAAACTTATGAGTGCTGTGAGATGGTAGACAAACCACATGGTTTCTTCAATATCTCCTCTGAACCGCGAGATAGCCTCCCCTGGTGAATCTGGTAGTGCTACAGCTCCTGGTTTTTTGAATATTCCGTCCAACATATTTTTCCTGAGTAATACCCTACTCATTAAAATGAATATCCACATCGTGAAGACAAAGATAAAATCTCCAATTAGTCTCATGGTTAAGGTTATTGGAAGTACTAATAACACAAGAACCCAAATGTTGATGCTTATGTTCCAACCTACAGTTCCTTGAAGCTGGTTAAAGATTTCACGTGTTATCAGAGCAGCTGCAAGGGGTTGGAGGAAGAACAGTATATCTGATAGGAAACCTCCGATAACCAATCCGGGTTTGTACTTCAACATCTCCCAAGATATCTTCATAACTTTCATTTTAACAACTCCTCTATCTCTCCAGTCTGTAGGAGATGGTAAAATTGTGAATCATGATCATTCGCTAGGTCTTCTCTTTTACCGTATTCCACAATATTTCCTTTGTCAATTATTAAAATGTCATCAACCTTTTCCAATGTGGCTAATCGATGCGCAATAACTATCCCTGTTCTGTTTATCAGAAGATTCTCAATTGCAACATCCAGTAGATTTTCTGTGACGGGATCTAATCTTGATGATGCCTCATCCAGAACAACCAGATTAGGGCTTTTAATGAAAACACGAGCTAAAGCAAGTAATTGTGCTTCTCCAGCAGATATACCATGTTCACTAGATGAGATGATTGTATCTAACCCTTCTGGGAGTTTTGAAAACCAATCATCCAAACCAACGTCATTTAGTATGGATGTAATTTTCTCATCTGAAACCCGGTCATCAAATAATGTAACATTTTCCCTTACAGATGCTTGAAATAATTCTACACTCTGAGTCACGTAGGAGATTTTGTCTCTTAAATCTCCTAGTGGTATATCTTTAATTTTGACGTTGTTTAGTAAAATCTCGCCGTCATCTGGTTTAGGGTCATATAAACGGAATAATAACCTAGAAATGGTGGTTTTGCCACTCCCAGTATGACCAAGAATCCCAAGTGTTTTTCCGGGATAAAGCTTGAACGAAATATCATTGAGTACATAAGTGTCCTCATTGTAAGCGAAATTCAACTTGTTGAATTCAATTTCCAATGGTCCAGAAGAAAGTTTCTCTGTTCCTGTATCCAGTATTTTTTTCTTTGTATCAAATAACTTGTTAATTCTATCTATTGAAGCACCGGCTCGTTGGAGGTCTTGCATCTGTCGTGTAATAATAAATATTGGTCTCAGCAAAAGTCCTGCGTAGATTTGAATCAAAAACACTGTACCAAGTGATATAATATTATTATCCAATAGAGGGATACTTGGAGCAAAAACTAATGTGTTGATTATTGCAATGACACCCCAAATCGCCATCACGAATAATTGCCCTCTGACTAGAGCTTTTTTGAAGGCTTTGAAGTCCTTCCTTGAGTAATCGAAAAACTTACGCATTGCATTTCTGACTCCACCATTTGCTCTTATATCTTCTATAGCACTTAGACTTTCTTCTATTGAACCATACATATCTGCACTTGTTTGTCTTTGTTTCTCCCATGCTTTAACCGAGAAATTCCTCAAGATATACATGATGACAATCGCTAAGAGGGTGAAAACTGTGAAAGCAACACCGAGTATCCAATGCTTTGTAAAGAAAGTTATTAGAACACCAATGATGAGTAAAATGGATGTCAGAAGTTGTATTGAGAATGTTGAAAGAAACTGTGCTAAGGTGTTTACATCACCATCAATTCTTTCTATCATCTCTCCAGGTTTGTGTTCATTGTGAAAAGTCATATCCAGGTCTACGCAATGTTGAGTTAAATCATTACGCAATTTATTTGTTGCAGACCATGAAAGGTTCTGATTAACGTAGACAGACCCTAGCAATATAAATTGCTGAATAAGCATTAGGGCAGTATAGATTGACGCTAATAATATGAGCGTTGCCAAAATATTTCCCACATTCGGTATTGGAATTCCTAAAGTGTTAAGGAAAGAACTGAGACCCTGATTCACTGTTTCCTGTGTCGCTAAATCGATATAATTCTCAATAACTAAAGGAGTAAAAACCTGCAACGCGGTTCCACTAATCAATAGGATGGCCAATAGCACAAGCTTTCCTTTGAAGGGTGCTAAGTACTTTTTCTGTACTTCCCAATATTTTTGAAGTGGAACCTTCATGCAGTTCGAGGTTTCAAAGAGCATTTATAAAGATTGTAATTCTTAAGAAAAGCGCAAATTGGTTGGGAAAAAACTAATCAAAAAGGATCTGTACAAAAACTGATTGATTAACGGTTAATACTATGAAGTGTTGAAAGCCCTATCTCCAGCATCACCGAGCCCAGGAATAATGTATCCTTTTTCATTGAGAATCGAATCAACATCTCCTGCAATTATTATGACATCAGAATTGTGTTTTTCTATTCTTTCTATACCATATTGTGATGCTATTGCACAAAGAATAATGATTTTCTTAGGTTTTTGATTCTCAATTTGTCTTAGTAAGAAAAGTAAAGTGGATCCACTAGCGAGCATCGGGTCTACTATTACCGCAATACTACCTTCTAAGTAAGGTATATTCGTATAAGTACAATCTATTCTGAAATCTTTTCCATCATCTTGAAGTTTCTTTCCTCTTGAAGCCGATATTACTCCTAAAGAAGCATCTGGGAGTGTTTCATGAACGCCATCAGACATCGGTAAAGCTGCTCTTAGAATAGAAATAATCACAATATTGTCAACTATTTTATTATATTTGGCTTCACCTAAAGGAGTTTGAACACTACTCGTCTTATAATCTAGGTGTTTTGCAGCTTCAAAAGCTAAGAAATTTCCCAAACGCCTTAAATTTAATCGGAAGTCTGTTGGAACAGTATTTTTATTCCGTAATTTACTTATAATTTCTGAAACAATCACGTTGTTCTTACTAGCATTTTCCAACATCATGCTTAAGTTTGATTTCCTATTAATAAACTATTTCTGCAATGTGTGTTGAAGATTCAATAAATTATTGTTGACAATCATAATATATTCGAAAGTCAAATGTTGTTATTATGACTAACAACTCAGAAATAGGTTTTCTTCTTATACACGGACTGGGAAGTAGTCATAAATCCATGAAACCTCTTGCAGACTCCCTAACCGAAAAAGGATTTGTTGTTGACAATATTGACCTCCCTGGTCACAATACAAATTCTGCAGATCTACAAACGAAAATATGGCAAGATTGGGTGGGATATGCTCAAAAGAGATTAGAACAATTACAAGAGAAGTGCGAGCGAATATATCTCTCTGGCATTTCATTGGGCGGGTGTATTGCACTATATTTGGGTGCAAATAATCCGAATATCGCTGGATTGATAATTTGTTCCACTGCATTAGCACCAGTGAGTTTCCTTACTTGGGTGCTTTACCATTGTTCATTTATCCGGTATTTTGTCAAATGGATTAATGTGAAGAAACGTCTTGGAAAGAAGCTAGGCTTACCGAAAAGTTGGGAATCTTATGAAAAATTGCCAGTTAACAGTGCTATTAATACTGCTAAACTTGCAAAAAACTTACAAAAAATTGTTCACAAGGTCACCCAACCTATAATAGTGATTTATAGCACATGTGATAAGCTTGTAACTTTAGAGGGATGTAAAAACATTTTAAATAGAGTCAGTTCGACTGACAAACAACTAATTGAAATCGAGAAGGGTGGTCATGCCATGCTTATTGATAAGGGATGTAACAAAGCAATAAATCAGATATTTCTATGGTTGGAACATCGATTGTAGTAATTTAGTACCGAATAAAGAATCTCGCTTCAAACTTTTTTCTCTTTACTTTGTATAATACTAAACTTAAGAGTCCAGTCATCATCATTGTAAATCTCTATAGAGAAATCGCTCTCGAGTGTTTCTTTTAGAAAATAAATATCTTTTTCGATTTCTTGTGCAAATTTAACTTCGACATATACTCCTCTTCCAACAAAATCTTTGTTATCCTGTTCTATAGCTGAAAAAATGACTATTTCGCTTTTACTTATAAGATCAAGACATTTTGCCATAACCTCTTTACCAGAGAGCTTTTTCCATTTCTTCTCATATTTTGCAGGATTGATAATTTCTGCTTTTGGAAAAATTTTTTTGATAATTTTTGTTTCCTTTTTCTCTCGTTTTGAACTGTATATTTGCATAGAGTGCGCGTAATAGATTCGAGGATACACCCGATACTTCTTCCTTCTGTACAGTTCTAAAAGTACGCAAGCAGAATAGAAAGCATCACAATTTGCTCTATGCACTCCATACTCTCTTACAATCATTTCAAGTTCTTTGTTATTTATTATGCTAGTAGTATCCTCATTTAGAAGATATTTTCTAGCTTCAGATAAATTGACTAGTTTTCGTTTTTTATACTTTGTAGGTATTTTGATGTAATCAGTTGTTGACAGCATAATACAGGGAGCAATTTTAACTTTACATTTCTCTGGATTAACATTCCAAGGTTCATGCTGAAGGAATTTATCAAAATCAAAATTGTTATTGTATGCTGAGATGAACTTACCAGTTAATATTTTTCTTACTTCATTGGAGACTTCCTTTACATCTTTTTTTGCTTTCTGAATCTCCTCAAGTTTAATGATACCTTTTTCAAAAATCCATGCGCTTTGGGTTTTTTCGTCCCATTTAGTTGTATTATAATGAACTAAAGAATGGTAGACCTGTTCTATCTTTTGCTTTGTCAAATTAGCTTTCATGATAGATATTTCAACAACATGATCTTTCTGCCAACCATCTAAACCCGTTGTTTCTATATCTATGACATAAATATCCATAAATCCACTTTCCTGAATGTAGTATTACTTTTCACTATTTATTGTACACCTATTCATTTCATGCTGAATGTAAAATAAAAGCATTTTTGAATTCTTGAAGAATATATCGTATTTTGCTTTTTTAATCAAAGTAAATAGCTACCTACATATAGTAAGAATTTTCCAAATAAATAGGTGGAATATAATGACAGACCCCTTTGACATTGAAAATATTAAGTTTAAACCTTTTAATCCTTTAACTTGCCCAAGAGAAGAATGGACATTGTTTCATGAATTTAGAAGAATTAGACATGAACAAATAAATCCAGACGATCCATATACAGAAGATAGTATGATGGAAAAATCATTAATGGCTCAAGTACAGCATCCCGAATTTGAAATTGAGCTTACTTCTTTAATTGATAGTTCCACTAATAAACAAGCAGGGCATATGATGTGTGGAGTTTTTCGAGAAACATCTGCATCCTATGAAGGTAATAAACATGTCATGCAATTTGATGCCACACTTCTTCCCAAGTATAGACGTCTGGGAATAGGCACCAATATGTTAAAACGAATTTTGACATTTGCTCAAAAAAGAGAAAAATCAGTTCTTATTTCAGGTTCTGATGAAGAAGATGGTAAAGTTTTCCTTAAAGCGGTTGGTGCAAAAGTAGCTAACACAGGTGCAGAAAACCGACTGTATTTTGATGATGTCGACTGGAAGATGGTCAATGAATGGATGACTCAAGGACCAAAACGTTCTCCAAGAACAGTCATGAAACTATTTTTCTCTATTCCTGATGATATTATTGAAGAGTATGCAAAAGTATTCACTGAGACTTTGAATCAACAACCTATGGGCGATTTAGATATAAATGATATCATTTTCACTCCTGAGTCAATTAGAGAAGACGAAAAACGACAATCTTCTCTAGGAAGAACTAAGCTCACCTATCTAACAATTGAAGCAGATGGGAAAATATCTGGACTAACAGAGATGATGTATAGGTCAGATAGGAAAACTATGATAACACAATTACTTACCGGAGTAAAACAGGAATATCGTGGTCGTGGACTTGGGAAGTGGTTGAAAGCTGCTATGCTACTAAAAACAAAAAAAGAGTATCCGGAGGCAAAAATAATAACGACAGATAATGCAACAGAGAATAAACCTATGCTTTCAATAAATGATCGTCTTGGCTTCAAATTACGCAAAGAGTCTATCAGTGCTCAAATTAAAAGAGAGGATTTGGAAAAATATCTTAAAGGTAAGTAACTTTTTAATACCATATTTCAGAGAATCAGATATTAATAAAACTATTGAGATGCTTAAAACTAACTCACTGATGTAATCTATATTTATCTAATTCTTTCACTTTGCAGCAAGGTTATCTTCTTGTAAGTGCATCCTTCTTGGAAGCTGATGAAAATAGCATTTTTCACGCAGGTTTATTTGGTGTTTAAAAAATTGCATTAAAACCCAAATAGTGGCAATTTATTCTCTCTTAACCCACTTTTTGCAATTGTATCTCATTGTCTCTTCTATTTCTTTCATATTTGGTAACAAGGGCCAAACATCTTCCTCAAGACCATAGAAATCGCTTTTAATCTGCTCCTCACTAATATCTTCAAATAATATCCGATATATCCAGTCTGTTAAGTCATCTAGAACTCTATAGTAGAAAAGGTAGACAACAAGATCTTCATTTATGCTTGTTACATCTCGTACTCTTTTATATCCTTCAATAAAACTTTCACAGTGTTTCTCATTTATAAAAAACCAGATGTCTCGCTCAAAAGGTGCTAGTGCAATTCCATCCCAGTCTGTTAAATGAATTTGTTCGTTTTTATCAATGATAACATTATTTCGATTTGGGTCAGTATGACATAATACTAAATCAAAGTCATCCTTTTGTTCTAACTTCCCAGCAAGCTCTTCAAGATATATTAAGGAGGACAAGATGTAGTTAATATTTGGTTTAACCAAACTCTGGAGCTTGATGTAATTCTTATCTTTAGAAGATGTACATGTTGTTACTTCTTTTATGGAAAGTAAGAGATCTTCTTTGAAATCAATATTGATTGTGAAGAATTTACTCTGCTTGAGTTCAATTTTATTTGTAGTATAATGTATTTCCGCAAGTAGCTTTCCCATTTTCTTTAGAAACTCTTTTGTTTTGCTTAATTTCTCACTAACGGTTTTGCCTTCAATGTAAGACATCAAAACTAAGCTGTAATTCTCCAAAGTTGTTCTAAATGTTCCCTTTATGTTTGAAATTGGATTTATTATTTGATTTATTTCTTCCTTGTTTAGTTGGAAAACTGTATTCATTGCAGATTCTAGGTTAAGAATACCCTTGTTGGTTAGATTATTAGTTTCGTACAACTTTGCAAAATATTTCATTGTACTTGTTTGCACAACATATGAATATGCAACCTCTCCTTCAGGTACAAAGTGCAGTTTCTCCACATCTATATTATATTTCAATCTGATTAATTCAATCAGTTCTTCGTCGTCAATTGAAGGTTTCTGTTTCATTATGGAGCACGCTATAGATTTTTCCAAGTACAAACATTCAATGTAAAATTGATATAAATAGATTTTCAAGATTTTGATATAGACTAATTGAAAAAATTTAAGAATAAATAATTTTGCTTTTTTCAAGGTTGTATGACTGAAGTCAACTCTAAACCTTTAGCTATTCTAAGTGTTTATGAAAAAACAGGTATTATTGAATTTGCCAGAGAAATTTCGAAAAATTATACAATTGTATGTTCTGGTGGAACTGCTAAGACATTATCTAAAGCAAATATATCGATAAAACATGTTGAAGACATTACAGGTTTTCCTGAAATACTTGATGGTCGGGTAAAAACTCTCCATCCTAATATCCATGCCGGTATACTTGCTAAGGATAATCAATCTCATCAATCTCAGCTGGAAGAACACAAAATTAATCCAGTGAAACTAGTTGTGTGCAATTTATACCCATTTTATGAAGTCATTAACTCTGCCCATCAACTAGATGAAGCAATAGAGAATATTGACATTGGTGGTAGTACACTTATCCGTTCTGCTGCTAAGAATTATCATAATGTGGTAGTTGTTGTAGACCCAAATGATTATTCAGCTCTCATAGATATTCTACCTGAACCCGATGCTGCTTACAGATTGAAGCTTGCTCAGAAAGCATTTGCTGTTTCTGCCAGTTATGATACTCATATCTCAAACTACTTTCTCAAACAAACGGGAGAACCATTCGGTCCGAGATATAATCTCACCGCGCATCACCCTATCCATCTAAGGTATGGGGAGAACTGGCATCAAAATGGTATATATTATCTGACTGAAGGTTACGAACCTTTCTATAAACAGTTGCATGGAAGAGAAGTGTCATTCAATAACATCGTAGATTTACTTGCTGTCTTGAGAAGATC
>BPTM01000086.1 GCA_023705945.1 Candidatus Heimdallarchaeota archaeon | reverse complement strand
ATGGAACGAATAGGAATCCTCCTTCAATAAGCAGGGTGGAGAAGGTAAGCAGTCCACGAACTTAGGGACTTTACGCAAAGAAGACCAGAAAAGCGATTTCTGCTCAAAGTGTGATGCCTGGCGGGGCAGCCTCGGCCTTGAGCCCCAACCCCAACTGTTCATAGACCATCTCGTGGAGATATGTTGTGAGATCAAGCGGGTGTTGAAGCCCACAGGAACCTTCTGGCTTAATCTCGGCGACACATATGGAACTCACACATCGAAAAGAAGTGGGCAGTTCGGTAAGGACATCAAAAAGGGATTCGATGATGTCTTCACCCGATCTCGACCAAGAGAGGGGTTTTCACCCAATTTTGTAATGGAGAAAAACCTATTGGGCATCCCTTGGCGAGTCGTCCTCGCCCTCCACGACGACGGATGGATACTAAGAAATGATATATGTTGGTATAAGCCCAACGCCATGCCGAGCAGCGTGAAGGACAGACTCACCTGCGCCTATGAGCATGTCTTCCTATTCGCCAAACAGAGACGCTACTACTTCGACCTTGACGCAATAAGAAAACCACACTCTCAACCAGATGCCCTGACTAAGAAACATGGATCGATAACTAGAGGAGGAAAGCCCAGACAAACCCCTGAAGCATCAGGATACGAATTAAAGTCAAATCCTTTAGGTAAAAACCCTGGCAATGTCTGGAAGGCTGAAGATGAGAAGTTGACCAAGCACGATATAGCCGTAGGAAGAATCGGAAACTTCAGTTACACCGACCCGCTTCACACGAAGGAATATCACCCTAAAGGTAAGAATCCGGGAGATCTATGGCGTATACCCACTATGCCATTTCCTGGAGCCCACTTCGCAACATTCCCTCCAGCCCTCATTGAACCCATCGTGAAGGCTGGAAGCTCTAGATGGGTGTGCAGCCGATGCGGAAAACCACGAACACGAATAACTAAAAATCCTCTCTACGAAAAAATCAAAATCGATAACTGGACTAAGATGGAGGATGAAAAAATCGATAAATATGACTCAAAATTCTCAGAAAGACAAGGCATTCATTCCCAGTCTAGGAGCTTAGGAGCTTACAGAAACTGGTTGAGAGAACATGGATTAGATGAATTTGAGTCTGGTGCTCCAACTGAAACCGTCGGCTGGTCTGACTGTGGCTGCGGGGAGAAATGGATGCCAGGCATAGTCATGGACCCATTCGGTGGATCAGGGACAGTGGGAAGAGTAGCCCATAGACTAGGCCGTAGTTTCATCATTCTCGAAATCAAACCCGAATACACAGAGATGGCTCATCAACGTATTCGAGGCAAGTATAAGCCCCTCCCGGAAGGGGCAGTCACATTAGACCAGTTCATGGAGACTGAGAAATGAGTCCCACCTTTAAGGCACTCTTGGATGAGGGCTGGACCGTAGCTGGATACGGCTCCATCAGGGAAAGGAATCACCCCCTTTCGAAGATTAGGAACCACCCCCTTTCGAAGATTAAAACCCGCATTCAGATTCACCATAAAAAGGGCCGAGTCGTCAAATGCTTCACAGACCCTGATAACGAAAACTTCATGGTAGCCCACCGATTGAAGAACCTGAGAGACTACTTCGGCTCACGCTAACGGGGTTTTTTAATGCCTCTTAGACTGTTTGGGGTTTGGCAAACATAGAAAATGCCAAGCATCATCACCTGTGTCCAGACTGTGGAAAAATACTCTCAAAGATGAGTATAGGTGGTCAATATGAGTGCACTAATTTGGATTG
>BPTM01000085.1 GCA_023705945.1 Candidatus Heimdallarchaeota archaeon | reverse complement strand
TAAATCACGTGTTTTTTGGATTCTATTACCCTTAAATTGTCTTAAAGCTATTAGTTAATCCTCCCTCATATGCTTTTAATAAAAACTTTCTGTTCTTTTACTTCTAAATGACAAGAAAGAAAATTGAAGGAAAAAATAAGAAAGAAAAATACACACAAATGGGTTTTCTAATCCTTTTTTTGTTCGCTAAATTCTCTGTAGTTCGCACTCATAGTTAAATCAACAATGCCTGTTCCAAGAGCAATGGTTTGACCAACAATAACATTTTCTGTGATGCCTTCCAAGGGGTCATACTCACCACGAATTGCAGCATCTAAAAGATGTTTTACAGTTACTTCAAATGCAGCTCTTGCAAAAACCGAGCTTTTCTTTCCAGAAACACCATGACGGCCAATTTGTAGTATTTCACCAGTGTGGGTCATTAAATCGGAAACTAACATTACATGACGTTTATCAACATCCAGTCCTTGTTCTTTCATAACAGATAGCGATTCTCTAACTAATGCATTTCTTGATGCTTCAATACCAAGTGTTTCTGCAATTTGATTTATGTCTGTTGTATAACATCTTGTTGGATCTACACCGGGGATACGGAGTAGTTCGCTAAAATTGCTTCCTTCACTTTGCAGGAAATATTTGCCTTCTCTGTCTTTCATCACAACAACACGAGAGACGTTTTTTATTCCCTTTATTGGGATTTCACGAACTTTTTCAGCAAGTTTAGGCAAGTCAGAGAATTTTAATTCTTTAAGGGGTGAAATAATAATTGTATTAGTTTCTTCTGAGTCAATTTCAACTTTACATTCTTTTCGTCGTAATTGTATCTTCTTAACGACTGTTTGAGGTTCAATCCCTTTATCTTTTAAGAGTGTTTCATCTAATCTGATTCTTATTGTTCCCTCTGAAAAACTATGAATGATACTTTGAGCAATTTTATTGACGGTTGTAAGTTCTATTCTTCTAGAAACTTGTTTTGCTAATTCTTCCTCTTTCTCAGCGTGCTGGTCAAGATAGATTAACATTGTTGGAGTACTTGGATTTTTTCTGGCATCGAGAATTTCAATAAGACGAGGTAATCCTCGTAAAACAGACATCTCTGCGACACCAGAATAATGGAATGTTTGAAGAGTCATCTGTGTTCCAGGTTCTCCGATAGATTGAGCAGCAACTGTTCCTACTGCACTACCCGGGTCAATTTGAGCAAACTCATAACTGTTAACAATCTCTGTAATTATCTCCTCAAGTTGATCTTTCCTTATTCTCTTACCCTTTAACTCCTTTCTTAACTCCTCAACAATTGAATCTGGGACAAGTTTCTTCTTCAAAAATATATTCAAACGATTTTCAATTTGTTTCTTATCCAGTATTTGTGCCATTTAATCTTCCTCCTCCTTGTCAGTTTCTTCAGGATGCGTTTCTAAGATCTTATTTACGATAATCGAAACATTTACAGCCTTACCATGGTCACTTTTAGCTGGATCAACATTGTCTTCTCCATACAAGAATTGTACAATTTCACCCGTGGCATTTCGAACAGTTTTATCATAACTTGATGATATGTCTTGCAGAGCATTTACCAGTCTTCTTTGCATATATCCACTCTGAGATGTACGAACAGCTGTATCAACTAACCCTTCTCTTCCACCTGCAGCGTGCATAAAGAATTCAATTGGATTTAAACCACTTCTAAAACTACTATCAACAAAACCATGTGCCTCAGCAGAAAGATCTCCTCGCTTAAAGAAGGGAAGAACTCTATCTCTGTAGCCACGTTGGATTCTTTGACCTCGGACAGCTTGTTGTCCAACACAAGAACTCATTTGTCCAAGATTTAGCATATTCCCTCTAGCTCCAGTTTTCGCCATGATTAAGGCCTCATTTTCTGGATTAAGATAGTTTGCTCCTACATCAGAAGCATCAGTTCTTGCCTTTGCTAAAATTTCCATTATCCTTGCTTCTAATGTTTCTGCTTCAGTACGACCTGCTTGTCGTTCAAGAGTCCCATCAACATATTGTTTGATAATATTTTGAACGTCCTTCTTTGCTTTCCCTAGAATTTCTTCAATTCTCTTTTCAGCTTCCTTTGGAATATTAATGTCACTACCACTCAAACTAAACCCTCTAAGTGTAATATTGGTGAGCAACATCCGTGTAACACTGTCAAGAAAACCTCTAGTAACATCCGCGCCATATTCTTTCAATATTCTATGAAGAACACTATCTGGTACTTCTGCCCCAAAGGCTTTTTTATCAATAATACCGGAAACTAAGACTCCATCTCTAATCAGAATATAGCCCTCTATTTCACATTTTATCTTCTTACATGTTTCACGCTTTTCACAGAGGTTATTGTACATAGTGAAATTAAATGTATCTGGAAGAAGAGCACTGAACAGCGTTTTTCCACTCCATATTGGCTCACCATTTTCATCTTTTTGGTCAGGTTTAGGAAGTTCCTCTAGTCCTGCAGCGGTGAGTAACTGAGCTGTTTCACTCTTTGAATATTTAGCATCATTTCGGGTTAAGTAATATGCACTTGTAATAAAGTCTTGAATAGCTCCAATGATTGGTCCACCATATCTTGGGGTGCTTATTTGCTCCTGAACCCTCATCAAAATACGAGCCTCAGCCTGAGCTTCTTCACTTTGTGGAACATGAAGATTCATTTCATCTCCGTCAAAATCTGCATTATATGGCCTGCATACTGGAAGAGTTAATCTGAAGGTTTTATATGGGACAACCTTTACTTCATGAGCCATAATACTCATTCTATGTAGGCTTGGTTGTCTATTAAAAAGAACAACATCTCCATTTCGTAAATGCCTTTCAATTATGAATTCAGGTTGAAGAGAATCGGCAACAGCTTGTAAGTTTCTTGCATATCGCAAGTCAACTCTTCGTCCATCAGGTCGAATTATATAGTTTACACCCGGAAATGTACGAGGTCCCTTCATTACAAGTTCTTTCATTTCTTCGATATTCCATTCTGTTACTCTTTCAGGAACGGTTAATATTTCTGCTATATCTCTAGGAACTCCTACTTCATTAATGCTAAGCAAAGGATCGGGACTGATAACGGTTCTCGCACTGAAATCTACTCTTTTTCCGCTGAGATTTGCTCTAAATCTCCCTTCTTTACCTTTTAATCTCTGTGTGATTGTCCTCAATGCTCTACCACTTCTATGTCTTGCAGGAGGAATACCGCTAATTTCATTATCAAAATAAGTGCTTACGTGATACTGCAATAATTCCCATAAATCTTCTACAATGAGTTGTGGGGCACCGGCTTCACGGTTCTCTAATAATCGTTGATTAATTCTAATAATATCCACAAGTTTGTGAGTTAAATCATCTTCAGATCTTATACCATTCTCTAGGGTAATACTTGGCCTGACGCTTACTGGAGGCACAGGTAAAACCCAAAGTATTGTCCATTCTGGTCTTGCAACGCTTGGTTTAATGCCCATCAGTCTACAATCTTCATTTGAAATATCCTTAAACCAACTATGAATGTCAAGTGGGGACAATTTATTTGTTTGTTTCTGACCTGTTTCCGTTTCGATTTCTTCAAAATAAGTTGTTGGTTTTTCAAGCCTAATCTTATTCTGAGGTTCACTGCAATAAGAACAAGCAGTTTTCTTTGCTGCTTTTTTCATGATTTCCTCTATTAAATCATAATCAGGTACTCCCCATTGTTCTTCGTATTCATTCATTTTTGCAGTAATTTCTTTAATTTCTTCTGGGTCAAGTAAAACTCTGTGACATGACCGACATGTTGCACGTAGAACCTTGTAAAGGAGTTTATTAAAACCAACATGAATAACTGGTCGAGATAACTCAATATGACCAAAGTGACCAGGACATCCTCCTACTCTAGCTCCACAGGTCTTGCACCTCTGACCAGGGTCAATAGTACCTAAAAGACCATCCATTAAACCGGAGGTAACAGGAGTCCCATCAGCATCATAAGTATCAGGAGTAATAATACGTTCAACTGATAATTTTCTAATAGTATCTGGATCAAGAAGACCAAATCGGATTCCAGATATTGATTTATAGCTTTCTGAGCTCATTTTTAATCTCCAAAAACCTTTGAATCTCTACACTAATTTAACATAATGTAGCTAACCTTATCTCTCGTCCTTAGCGATTTGATAAAAATCTTTTGATTCTCAACCAGTTTTGTAAATCTTGCCCATTTTTGGATTTAGTTGATTTTATTCATTTAGATTAGGAAAATTCGGTAACTACTTAGAATTTATTAAGCAGTTTTAGAATCGTATGAGTGTTAAGTGGAAAAAATGAGTTTGAATGAAGTAAAACCAAAAAAGATCGATGGCAGATTATTTGCACAAGAGTATTTGAATAAAGTGTTAAAACCTCGTTGTGAAACATTTACTGAGATTTATAAAAAAGTACCAAAATTATCAACTATACTCGTTGGAGAGAATCCTGCTTCTGAATCATATCTCAAACTTAAGGAAAAATTTTTTGCTAAATTGTGTGTCGAATCAGAAGTATTTCGTTTACCTGAAGAAACTACCGAAGAAGAACTCTTAGCATTTATCAATAAGCAGAATCATGATAATCAAATAGATGGAATATTAGTACAAGTGCCTCTTCCTTCTCACATTGATGAAGATACAATCAGTGAAAGCATTGCCCTCAGTAAGGACGTTGAAGGCCTATCTCCGGGTAATGTACATGCTTGGGCTAAAGCTTTACCCAACTTAGTTCCAGCTACAGCTTTAGGAGTTTTAGCTTTGCTAAAATTTTATAAAATTCCAATCGAAGGTAAACACGCTGTGGTTGTTGGAAGAAGTATGATTGTAGGCAAACCTGTTACACATCTTTTACTTAAGGAAAATGCAACAGTTACAGTATGTCATTCAAGAACAAAACCTCTTGAAAAGTATACAAAGCAAGCAGACATACTTATTGCTGCAGTAGGGCAACCTCATTTAATTAAGAAAGGCATGATAAAAGATGGGGCAATTGTAGTAGATGTAGGAATAAATTTTGAAGATGGCAAAATGATGGGCGATGTAGATTATGATGATCTTTTGGAAACAGTAAGTTATATTTCTCCAGTTCCTGGTGGTAGTGGTCCTGCAACTGTTTGTATGTTAGCTAGTAATCTATTGCTTGCTTTTGAACTAAAGTGGGCTAAGAAAAATGAAGAGAAACTAGAATGTTTAAGAGATTATTATGCAAATTATGATACAATAGGTGAGACGGGTTTCTGCATAGAATAGATAAACAGATTCTATCACAGATTATCCTTTTTTCAGAGATAAGATTAATAGTTATAATTATATTTGTAAAGATAATGAGTGAAATAGCCAAGTCAAAATCCTTTGAGATTGAAGAAAGGAAATTTGGATCAACATTAACTTCTTTTGAAAATGCAATAGCTTTATACATTTACGAGGATACTCCTCGAATAGGAACTTTTGGTGTTTCAGTTCCTGGTACATCCATAATGCCAGCTTCAACACTTTATATTACTGGAGTAAAAAATGAGCATTATGTAAAAATGATAGGTGAAAGATTAGCTACAAAACTTCAGAAATTAGTTCTAATCTCATTGAGTGTGAAAGATATTGATAATGAATTAATCGTAGAACTTATGCAGAAAATTGAAACGACTTTCTTCGATAATAAAAACAAAAATTAAATATTTAAGCGAATTAAAAAAATGGAAAAAGGGGTAGTGTTTTTATAATTATTTCAAAATTGATAACCCTGGATAAAGTGGGAACTGCTTTGTGAGTTCAAGAATGGTCTCTCTGACTTTTTCGCTTGCTTCAGCGTCTCCCTTTGATTTAATGACCTTTGATATGCCTTCAGCGATTATTTTCATTTCTGATTCTTTCATCCCTCTTGAAGTTATAGCAGGTGTCCCAAGTCTAAGCCCCGACGGATGGAAGGGACTCGATGGTTCATATGGAACCGTATTTTTGTTAACTGTTATACCTGCTTCATCTAGAGCATTTTGAATTGGACCCCCTTTTCCAGTTAAATCCTCAGGACGTAAATCAATGAGAATCAGATGGTTGTCAGTTCCATTTGTAACTAGTTTTATATCAAGAGCCATTAATTCATCAGCCAAAGCTTTAGCATTTTTAACAATTTGTTTTGCGTAATCCTTGAACTCAGGTTTAAGAGCTTCAGCAAATGCAACAGCTCTTGCAGCTGTAGAATGGTCATGTGGTCCTCCTTGTAATCCAGGAAACACCGCAGAATCTATTAATCTTGCTAAACTAAATGGTTCTCCAGCTTTTGTTTTTTTCTCAGGGTGGTGAATCTCATGTAGTCTGTCTTCCATTTTACTCATTATAATTGCACCACGAGGTCCTCTAAGGCTTTTATGAGTTGTAGTTGTTACAACATCAGCATAAGGAATAGGGCTTGAGTGTGCTCCACCTACAATCAGACCAGAAATGTGCGAAATGTCTGCAAGTTGATAAGCATCAACTTCTTCTGCAATTTCTTGAAATGCTTTGAAATCTATTTTTCTAGGATATGCTGTTAAACCCGATATAATCATCTCTGGCTTTTCCTTCTTAGCTAACTCGTGAATAACAGCCATATCTAACATCTCTGTCTCTTTATCAACATCATAGCTAATACAAGCATAATTTTTGCCTGAGAAGTTTACGTGACTTCCATGAGTAAGATGACCTCCAGACGTGAGGCTAAAACCTAGAAATTTATCCTTGAGGCTTAGCAAAGCAAAGAAAACTGCTTGATTTGCAGGGGAACCGGAGTAGGGTTGAACATTAACATGCTCACAACCAAAGAGTTTCTTGGCGCGTTCTATAGCTAATATTTCAACTTCATCAACAATTTCATTCCCACCATAATATCTTTTCTTAGGATAGCCTTCAGAGTATTTATTTGTTAAAACACTACCCATGGCTTGAAGAACGGATCGATAGGTATAGTTTTCAGAAGGAATAAGTTCAATGCCTTCTTCTTGACGCTTTAATTCCCTCAGAAGCATATCAGCAACTTCTGGGTCGGAATTAGCTAAATCATTCATTAAATTCATATATAATCCTCAAAAGAATACAAACTGTTTTCTTTAAATATTTTTTCAATCACACCACTGCACAAAATCGAGATTCAAAAAATCTTACCACGCATATTATTTTATATGTGGTAAGATTTTATTATTTCCATTGCGGTTTTAAAAAAGAGAAATGCTAGGAAAAAACAATAAGATTTAGAGAAAACCTCTAATCAAAAATGTATAACTCTTTTGTATCCTGTTTTATCTTTCTTCTTTGTTGCATCAACTATTATCTTGATTGAAGTGTTATCCTCTCTATTCCGTGAAGGATCAAGGGAAGAACCCCTCACATTTTCAAGTATAGTGATATCATTGGCTCCAGCTCTAGTAATCCTTGCCCATTCAACAGCTGAACTATTTCTTATGTCTATATCTTCATCTACAACTGTACACCATTTCAGTGAGGGGTGTGCTTCAAAAGCTGTCAAACCTACTTTTTTAGCATCCCCGTCATTCTTAATTGATACAGAAATGACGCAATTTAACCATCCACACCCACTTGGTGTTAAATAAACTCCATGTACTTTAGGGACAACTTTACATACTCTGTTATGAATTTCTGCTTCTCTTGGAAAACCCATAAGGATGAAATGTTCTTCAGCTGCAGGTAAAATGGTTTGAAAGATTGGTTCATCACGATACAATATATCTTCAAATTGAACTATCGGCTGAATTCGGATATCATCATAAGTGCCAGTAATATCAACAAAAGGTCCTTCGTTTACCGCTTCGTCTGCTAGGATTTTCCCCTCCAAAATGAATTCAACATCAGAGGGAACAGTAATGTTGTAGCGGGGTGTTTTAACAGTTGAAAGTTTACCTCTCATAAGTGAGTTAGCTACAGCCAATTCTGATTGATTTAGAGGAGTAGGAGAAGAAGCTGCTAAAGCTAGACTGGGATGATAACCATTTACGACAGCAATTGGTGTATCCAAACCAGTATTCTTATTTTCTAGAAAGATTTTGTGTAAATCTCTGGGAACAATTCGTATAGCTCCTCTCTGATCATCAAGAATCATAATCCGATGGATGCTCATATTGGAAGTATCAGTTCCAGGAAATTTTGCGAAAACGATACCAGATGAGAGATATCTGCCTCCATCAACAGGAAAGAATTTTGGAATAGGTAGATGTGAGAAATTTACTTGCTTCTTGTTTGAAAAAGTGAGACTAGTCTCAGTTTTGTATGGTTCTTTAGGATTGAGAAGCGCTTGTTGAAAGAAACCATAATGATTCAGCTGTTCATTTAAAACGAGTTTAAGCTGTTCACGGGAAGAGAGACTATTTCCTATTAGAGGAAAATGAGATCCTTCTATATCATAAAACATAACCGCATTATCTTTGTTTGTTTGTAGATGTTCGGTAATACCATATTCAAATTTAACTTCATCATGAACTTCAATTATTAAATTAGATTGCTTGAGTGTCTCAATGTAAGGTCTTAAACTCATAAGTTATATCATCCTCTGAATACAAAAGACATAAGATACAATGATTTAAATATCTTGTTAGAAAGAAAGCGATAGAAAAATCAGGCTTCTTTGCGGGGATTGCCGAGTGGTCAAAGGCGCTAGATTCAGGTTCTAGTCCTTAGTGGTTCGGGAGTTCGAATCTCCCTCCCCGCACCAAAGTGATAATCAGTTTTATCAAAAACATAGGTGTAAATTATGAAAATAGGAATCATGAGCGATAGTCATGATCATCGACCAAATATAAGAAAAGCTCTGGAGATTTTTGAAAAAAAAGAAATAGAGATAATAATCCATGCTGGAGATTTAGTTTCCCCATTTTGTGTAAAAATGTTTGAAGAATACAGAGGTAAATTCTATCTTTGTTCGGGGAACAATAAAGGTGATACAGCTGTCATATCAGAAATGATGAAAGAAGTAGGATTCTTTTATCCAGAAATAGGTGAATTTAGTTTAGATGAGCAGAAGTTTGCTCTCTATCATGGCACAGACGTAATTGTACTTAATTCACTAATTTATTCAAAAGACCCTTATGACTATGTAATAACGGGACATACCCATAAGAAACTTCTAAAGAAAGTTGGGAAAACTATTGTAATAAATCCTGGGGAAACTTTTGATTTATATGATCATCCGACAGTGGTAGTTCTTGATACAGAAACACGTAAAGTTGAGTTTTATTCACTAGATTAGGGGAAAGAATTGACATATTTTCACTCAAATTCCAATAAAAATGTAATCGGGAAAGAGTTTAGAGAATATGTTGAAGAACTCTTTGGTGATATTTTAGCTAAGAATTATTTTGAAAAAATATCTACACCGATGGAGGAATACACACTTCATGTTTTTCAGAAATATGAGATGATGGAGAGAATAGAAGATAGCTTCAGACAGGTTGGATATGAAACTAAAGTACATAACAAGTTCCCCAATGTAATTGTAACTAAACCAAAAGGACCATTCACTTTAGAATTTGAAGAAAATATGAAGGAGATGATAGTTGATAATCGTGCAGCGGAGATGATTTATCAAGGTTCAGATATTTTTATTCCAGGTGTCAAAAGAGCAAACAAAGTAAGAGTGGATGATATAGTTAAGGTAATGAATCAAGTAAAAATTCCTGTAGCAAAGGCTCAAGCTTTGCTAAATCATCATGATATGCTTGTTCAAGGGAAAGGAGTTGCAGCAAGAAATTTGTTATCTCCGTTTAAGGTCCCAAACCTTCAGCAAGCAGGTCTAGATGATTTTCCTGCATACTTTCAAAGCTTACCTGCTTATTTGACAAGTATGAATTTGGAACCAGAACCCAATGAGAAGATTCTTGATTGTTGTGCGGCACCTGGTAATAAAACAATTCACCTTAATGAACTTTCAAAGAACAGCGCAAAGATAGTTGCGGTTGACAGATCAAAGAATAGAATGCAAAAGCTGAACAAAAAGATAGAAAAGCATAAATTAAAAAACATTCAAACCAAAGTAGGGGATATAGTAAAACTAAGCAAGAGTTGGAGTATTAAGTTTGATAAAATACTCGTTGACCCCCCTTGTTCTTCCCTTGGCTTAAGACCCCGTTTGGTTCACAATGTTGATGTTAAGACAATAAAATCAATGGCACAGTATCAGAAAGCTATATTATTCGCTTGTGATAAATTGCTAAAAGATAACGGTACAATTATTTATTCAACCTGTACAGTTACAAAAGAAGAAAATGAAGAAATTATACAACATGCAATTGAAAATATGGCTTATAGAGTTGTTGAACAAAACTTTGTTTTTTCAAAAACAGACATATCGATTGCTGATTTCGCTTTTCCCGTTCAGAGATTTATTCCTGGAATAGATAATACTCTAGGTTACTTCATAGCAAAACTTCAAAAATCAAAGAGTTAAAACCGAACTATTTTTAATGCTTATTTTTTCTTTTGAATTGATGCCTATTGGTTTCTAAAGATTCTTGCATTCTGATAACGAGCTCAAGCCAGGAAAAAGCAAAAAAGATTGCTCTTTCAGCCTATAATAGATTGAAAGAAAGAGGTTTTAATGTATTTCCTGATTCTTTTCTTGCTGAAAGGATGGTTGATGTAGAACCAGTTTGTTCAGAGATAACAGTTGAACTTATTTTGGTTTATGGAGGGGATGGAACCATATTAAAAACCTTCAAGAATTGGAAAAACATTCCACTATTAGGCGTTAATTGTGGACGAGTTGGATTTCTTAGTGAAATAAAACCTGAAGAACTAGATGAAGCATTAGACAAAATAGAGCAAAATGATTTTTTCATAGAATTTTATTCTGCTTTAGCTGTTTCAACAGTAACCTTTCCTACAATATCTGCTGCAAATGATATTGTTGTTACTTCAGATAAAATAGGTCAAATTATCTCTCTCAAAGTTCAAGTGAATGACAAGTATTTATACACAGTAAACGGAGATGGATTGATTATCTCAACATGTGTGGGTTCTAGTGCATATTCCCTCTCAGCTGGTGGATCTCTAATTATGCCGAATCTTGATGCTTTTCATCTGGTACCTATTTGTCCTTTTTCTAGAAGAATTGTACCCCTAGTTATTTCATCAGATGTTCAACTAACTATAACAAATCTGAGTGATTATAGGGCGGGACATGTAGTAATTGATGGTGCAACTTATTACAGCCTTGGAAATGGTGAGTCTATAACTGTTCAAAAATCAGTTGATAAAATTGGCTTCTTAAGGTTTTCAGATAGTTATGTAGAGCGCGTAAAAGACAAACTATTAAAATACGATCCTGATGATTTTAATGAGTAAAGACAAACCAGAAAAAAGAACTTACATAATTGATTCTACTGCAATTATGCATTTTTTTCCAAATGACAAAATTGTAAATGAGGATTCTAATCTTATAATTCCTGATATCCTCAAATCTGAAATAAAATCCTTTCAAGCCAAAGCAGTTTTAGAAGTTATGGATGCTGATCAACGCCTTGTTTATACCACACCTTCAGAACATTCGTTAATAAAAGTAAAAAAAGAAGCAGAATCATCAGGAGACATTTCTTCATTGTCGAAAGCAGATGTTCATGTTATTGCTACTGCACTTGATTTTCCTGGAGCTCATGTTATAAGTGATGATAACGCCGTTCAGAATTTGTGCTCTTTCCTGGGAATAAAAGTTGAAACACTTTCCTTTAAAATTAAAACTAGAAGAGTTTATTTCTGGAAGTGTATAGGTTGTAGTAACAAATTCAAAGAAAAAATTAATGTGTGTCCTGAGTGTGGCAATAAATTAAAGCGGTTTTATAGGAAAAAGAAAATCAAAGGCTAATATCTTGAAGATTAGTATTTCTAAAGTATAGATTCTAATATTTCTACAATTGCCATAATCAACTTATCATTGATCTCTGAATCTCCTAGAGTTACTAAGAAAGATTTTTTGCTATCTTTGAAAGGTGGATATTTTTCGAATGTTTTAATAATTATACCCTTACTACATAGTTGTTCATATAATTCTTTAATGTCTTTCTTAAATTGAATTAAGAGGAAGTTTGTATCGCTTTTATGAACTTTAAGTCCATTCAACATACGAAGATGCTCTATAACTCTTTTACGTTCAGCAATGAAGATATTAATTAATTCAACAAACCTGTATGGTGCCTGAAGCATATAATTAGTTGCTAAAAGGTGAATTGGTGGAATTTCTTCTATAATATAATTCTCCTTTAGAATCTCAATGTTTTTTGCATTTGAAACCAGAAAAGCAGAAGAAAAGGCTCCTAATCCCCAAGCTTTTGAAAAAGATCTAACAACAGTTAAATTGTCGAATTTTTGTACTTGATTTACTAGTGAATATTTACCGAATTCCACATAAGATTCATCTACTATTAGAGGAACCTCTGTTTCTCTAGCCAACGCCAGAACATCTTCTTCCTTCAGCTGATTTGCAGTTGGATAATGAGGAGAAGAGAACACTATTACTTTTGAATCTTCTTTTTTTATTTGTTCTAAGATGAGATTAATATCAAGTTCATAATCTGGTGTTAGTTCTGTTGTGAGAATATTTAATTGCTGATTTTTAGCAATTTGGTAATAGATGTCCTTATCTGGAATTATTAAGGAAATGGCGTCATTTGGTTTTGTGGTAACTCTAACTGCCCTTTGAATTAATTGGTTATGTGTTAAACCAAAATAAACAGAAGAGGCTTCAACACCTACAAATCTAGAAATCTCTTCAATTAGAGAAAAGTAGTCAAGTGGATATTGTTTTCGTGGATCTATTGATTGAATCTCTTTAATTATAATCTTTTGAATTAAGTTAGGTGGTATGAATAAATTATCCCCAATACTTAAATCAAGTATCTGATCCAGCGACAGATTATATTTTTTTGCAACTTCTTGACGAGTTAATAATCGGTCTAGTGCATATTTTATTTCTGAGATCCTATTAGACAGATGATTCACCCATTTAAGATGGAATTAATCTTGTATCAAGCTTGAATTAAAAAAACCTATTGGTTAGATGGACATCTACACAAACTCCTTCATTTCCTACTTTTTTTGAAATTTAGTCACACAAAAAACAAATAAAGGGTCAACACTAAAAAGATACACTGAAAAATATTAGAGAAAATTAACATCTGTTATTAACGGTGGAATTAATGGTTCACAAATTTACAGTTGAGTTTCCGGAAAGAATATGGAAAGCAATCCAAGATAAGAAAGGACAAGGTTCAATTAAGGATTTTCTAATAAAACTTATCGAAAAGGAATTTGAGCTTAGAAAAATCAAAGCCTTTATTCTCGCAGGAGGGGAGGGGACTAGATTGAAACCTTTAACAGAGGCAATACCAAAAGCAATGATCCCTATTGGATACAAACCTCTTCTCGAGTACAACTTGGAGCTAATATCAAATAGTGGGATAACTAATGTTGTACTTTTAATTGGAAAACTGGGAGATAGAATAATGAAACATTTTGGGCAAAATTGGAATGGACTGGATATAAGTTATGTTAGTGAATCTACTATGCTGGATACTGCTGGTGCAATCCATAATGCAAAAAATTTAGTTTCAGGAACTTTTCTTGTTATGCATTCTGATATCCTTACTGATATCAATTTATCACATATTATTGATTTCCATAAGAATCAAAGAAAAGAAAACATAGCTACTATGTGCGGAGTGGGTGTTAATAATTATTATCAATTGATGGGAAAAGCTAGTGATAAGGGAATCTTTGCAGATTATGGTGTGTTCTATATGGATGACCAAACAAATAATAGAATCACCAAATTTGAGGAATTACCGACTAAAGCCCAACAAAGTGGTTATATTAATACAGGGATATATGTTTTTGAGCCTGATATAATGGATTATTTGGCTGATTCTGAAGGAAAATCCATTTCAAGTGATATTGTTCCCGTTCTAATTAAAGATAGAAAGTTACAGGGATATATATGTCCAAAGAACGTTTTCTGGATTGATGTAGCCCATCCTGATCGTTGGAGTAAAGCCTGGGATGTTCTATTTTCTGGAGCAATGGAAGTTTAATTCCGACGTATTAGCACCTTGTTATCTCCCATATTTTAAGTATTATTTGAAAAAAATCTCAAAAGTAAAAATATTTAATAATTTAAGTATTGAAACAGCAACAAGCAGATATGCTGGTGACAATTAAATGGATTTGAACAGAAGCATTAGAATAGCTGTAGATACTGGGAAAGTTTCCTATGGTGTAGACTCAGCTAAAAGCGCACTATTAAATAAACAAGCTAAGTTAGTTATAATCGCAAAGAACATTCCTGATGATTTAAGAGAAGATATCACAAGATACGCATCTTTATCTGAAGTACCTGTACTCGAATATTCAAGTTCCTCACTTGATCTTGGAGGAATATGTGGAAGACCACATTTTGTTGCAGCAATGACAATATTTGAATTGGGTGACAGTGATATTCTAAAAGCAATTGAGAAAAAATAGTAGAAGGTGAATTTATTTTTTCCTTTAGACTTTCTTTACTTTATACATTAAAAACAATAGAACTATCAATGTTAAATTTGGTAAAACCAAAGATTCTACATATATTTAAATAGTGTATAACACAGAGAAAAAGTAAGGGTCACTAATAAATTTATAAAGACCAGTAAAACAATTTAAACTAGGCAAGACATAAAATTAAGCTTTGCAAAACGGATGAATAACATGCCAGCAGTCAAATTATCTCAAACAGAAATGCAATTTATTACAATTTTCCAAGGAATTGTAAATGTAATCATTGAAGACTGTCTAATCGACGAGGAAGATAATAAAATCACTTTTGTAGTCTCAGAAGGACAAGCGGGTTTAGCTATCGGAAAGCGAGGAACCAATATTAATAAACTAAAAGAATTAATATCAAAAGATGTAGAAATAATCGAATATTCTTTGGACCCTGCTAAATTTATACGAAACTGTTTTCTACCTATTGTTACTAGAAATGTGACCCTCTTGGATCGAAAGAATGGAAAAGTTGCGACAGTAGAGGTGGATAATAGAGACAAGGGTCGTGCTATAGGGAGAAATGGAAAAAACATAAACAAGGTCAAAAATCTTGTTTTAAGACAATTTGACATAGTTGATGTAATGATTAAACAGTGAGAGAAAAGACTTTTTCACTTACTATCACTTAATATATCTCAACTTCTGATTTTTCTAATTTCAAGAAAAATTAAAATAAGAAGGAATCTAGGTTAGTTCACATGACCTCTTCTTCTGATGAAAAGAAATTAGCAGAATTATTAGCTATAATTGGGAAAGAGAAGAGCTTAACAGAAGTTTTGGAAAATGAAATCATATCTATTTTTGATTCAAGTGGAGAAAACGCCGTCAAAGTACTCAAAGAAAATAATTTGAAGAAATTAATTTTAGATGAAGATATTAGTATTTGGGAAGTTAAAGGTAGAAGCAAAACATACATTGTAATAGAAAACAACTTTTGCGAATGCACCGATTTCCAGTTTCGTGTGTTAAGGAAAGGACAAAAAACTTTATGTT
>BPTM01000084.1 GCA_023705945.1 Candidatus Heimdallarchaeota archaeon | reverse complement strand
TTAGTTTCCCTCATAACAAGATTGGGTAAGTTTTTACTCTTCAGTTGACTACGGTTTTGGTAAAAATTTAGGACCTGTAGCGATTGGATTTTTTGCTTTTGGTACCCTTAATATCATTGCTTTATATATTTTCAAAGGTTCTAGGAAATTATTGGGGAATGAAGGAAAGGCTGGTAAAACTAAGAAAACGATTTCTTCCATCTATCGTAAAATCAGAAAACCTTTGAAATATATTCATTATGGTTCAGAAGCAATTGCTTTTGTTTTATTATTAATTCATGGTATAGGTATGACAAAGAGCGATGACATTGGAATCATAATTGGTTGGGTAACTGCAAGTGTCTATATATCCTATGCACTTACAGGTCTTATCATATGGTTTCGACTTAAACCAGTTTGGTCAAGTAAATCCGCTAAGAAAGTTCTAAACAGGTATCATCGAAGTCTCATCTTGTTGCTCGTTGTAGTAGTTATTCATATCATACATATTGTGTTAGTTGATTAGAAGATTTATTTATAAGCAATGTTTCAGGAAATTCAGAAAAACTAATTAGTGTTCTAATCATTTTAAGAACTGAAATATATGGCTAATTCCGATAAAGCTCTTAAGATAGACATCGAAGAAATAACATCTCGTACAGTAAGAATTAACCACAAGGATTATTATGATGTCAATGCCGGAGCTATCATATTGGACAGTTTTATCATTGTTATTGATACTCTTCAATACCCAAAACAAACTCAAGAATTTAGAGAGGCACTAGAAGAGAAATATGGTCTTCCCATCAAATATCTGTTTATAACTCATTATCATGGTGATCATCATTTTGGATCTGTTAAATTCAAGGACGTTGAAATTTTTGGCTCTAATGAACTTAAAAGAAACATGGAGATGAAAATTGATACTTCATGGAATCAAAAATCCTTCGATGATTGGAAAGAAAGTGAACCAGATTTAGCAGATACAATAACAGAGATAGAAATCATACTACCTCACAAGGGATTTGATGAAAAATATGTTCTATTCGATAATGACTTACGGGTTGAATTCTATGTATCTGGGGGACACTCTTCATGTTCTTCTGTTGCATATTTTCCAGAGCAAAGAGTTCTATTTGTGGGTGATGAAATAGCTTCAGGCTTCTGGATTTATATGAGCGACTCAACTGGAAGCCCCGAGAGATGGATTGAATCTTTTGAACGTTTACTTGAATTAGACATAGACATAGTTGTACCTGGACATGGACCAATTGTTGATAAAGAGTATATTGAGGAACAATTAATTTTTATGAAAAAACTCAAAGAAAGAGTGTTGGATGCTCTTGCTCAAGGAAAAGAAATTGAAGATGTTAATGTACCAAACTATTATGAACCTGCAACTGATTGGCAGATTCCAGAAGCTTTGAAATTTCTTTTCAAGTATTATTCTGAGAATTAGAATAATTTTAGTACTAATCTAGATATTAAAGGAAACTATCTAACCTTTTGAAACTCAAACCTCAGTACAAATATTTATATCACTACTTGAGCTAATTTTGTTGAAGGTAACACTACAAGGGATGAAAATAAGAATGTCTCAAAAGTTATGCATTATAGGGCTTGGATTCATCGGTTCTGAGATAATTAGGAATTTAGATAAATTTAGAAAAAAAATAGAATTATCAGCAGTTTTTGATATAGATAAGAAAAAGATGGAAGAGATTACAGCTAAGTATCCTAAAGTTAGGTTAATGACTTCTTCATCAGATTTCGATGATTGTGATATTGTTATAGAAGCAGCTATCCAACAAGTTGTCAAAGAAATATTTAATAAAATTGTAAAAACAGAAAAAATTTTCATACCTATGAGTATTGGAGCTTTCATTACAGATGAGAAGATCTACTCTAACTACATTGCTTTAGAGAAAGCAAAACGACAATTGATAAAATTCCCTTCAGGCGCAATTGGAGGGTTTGACGCGATTCATTCTATCAAACAAATAGGGATTATTTCAGCAAAACTAACTACAACTAAACCCCCTATTGTTTTTAGAGAACAGAGATATATTAAAGAAAACAAAATCAATCTTTCAGAGAATGAGAAAACACAAGTTTTCAAAGGTAATGCAAAAGAAGCAGCTAAAGCATTTCCTAGAAGTATAAATGTGGGGGCAAGGCTTGCACTTGCGACTCTAGGTCCTGAAGAAACTAGTGTGGAAGTATACTCCGACCCTTTTATTAAGAAAAACATACACGAAATCGAAATCCAGTCAGAGGTTGGAGTGTACAGATTCTCTTTCCAAAACAATCCTTCCCCAACAAATCCGAAAACAAGTTGGTTAGCTGCACTATCAATCTTTGATACTCTTGAAAATCGGATTTGTGAAGAATAAATGTTCTTATTTTAGAAAATTTATTGAATAGGAGATACACATTTACTACGAAAAAGTATGCTGAGGATGATGAGCTAGAGGGAAAAGATGATGATGGTTTTGGTAAAGATTTAATTTCTGTAGCGATTGGATTTTTAGCTTTTGGTACCCTTAATATCATTGCTCTATATACTTTCAGAGGTTCTAGGAAATTGCTGGAGGATGAAGGTAAGACTGGTAAAACTAAGAAAAAGATTACGTCCATCTATCAAAAAATCAGAAAACCTTTGAGCGACGTTATTTTTGCTAGTCATTTAATATTGGCGATATTGTTGCTATTGCAGCTCCTTTTCCTACTGCCCATATTATCATTGACGGAAGATCCCAGTAATGTATTTCTTTTATCGGAATAACTTTTAGTATCTCCTTTTTAAGTTTCTTACTTAATTTAGGCGCCATAGAATCAAGTAAGAAAAGGTCATAAGTCAAACCTTCTTGGGCTTTCCCTTGAAGATTCTTGATGATTTTCTTAATTGCTCCTTTATAACCTAGTCCACCACCAATTCCAACTACACCTTGATCTAAATTGATTTCAAATAAAGGTTTTAACCTCATCATAGAGGAGATAACAGAGATTTTGATTCCTTTTTTTATTCGACCTGTGCTAAATAGTGTATTAAAATCAGCAGAGAGACCTGCAGAATGTATAAGCTCTTTTATAGAATCTAAATATTGAATGATTTCTTCGACAGTCTTACCTTTCTTAAACAGCTTAATAGCAGAATAAATCATCGCTCCCTGACTTGGGCCCATCAAGCCTGTGGGATAGATAGTAACTTTAATCTTTTTTTGTACTTTCTTAGATGCCATTTTAGCTGAGGCAATCATGTTAGTAATATTAGGACTAACTGCAATATAAAAAATCTCATCATAACCTTCTTTTATTGCCTGTTCATAAATTTCTAAAGCATCGGGGGGACTAGCTATACTGGATTTTGGGTAAGGATCGATATAACTCAAACTTTCAACAAATTCTTCTTTGTTGATATCTGAAAGTTCTTTATACGATTTACCATCAATATCAAAGAGAGTTTCAAAGAAAGCAATATTTTCTTTTTCAGCAAATTCGAGAGGTAAACAAGAAGTTGGATCTGTCATTATTTTGATTTTCATCTGATAAAATATACCATTTAAAATATAAAAAACTATTGCAGTCTTTGTCTGCAATTAACATATTGGAACAATTATAATACTAATAACGATGTGTATTTAATTGTGTGGAATACTTAAGTTGTATTCAATCCAATTTTTAAAAATTAGAAAACTTATTAAATTGGATATTTAGATTCAACGCGATTATTATGGCTTTATCAGAAGATATTCAAAATTTTATCCATGAAATTGCATTAGAAAATTTTCTTCGTTACTTACAAATCGAGACAACTTCCTCAGAGAAGACTGGAACCCATCCTTCAACACCTGAACAACTGGATTTGGGAAAACTTCTTAAAGAAGAATTAACGAAACTTGGGCTTGAAAATATCATTCACGATGAGTTTGGATATGTTTACGCAGATCTAAAAGCAAGTGAGGGTTATGAGAACGCTCCATCAATTGGCTTCATTGCTCATATGGACACTTCTCCTGCAGCAAGTGGAAAGAATGTTAAGTATATCATTCATGAAAAATATGATGGTTCAACAATCACCTTTCCAAAAGATGAGAAACTGACAATCACCATCAAAGATTCCCCTGAGCTAACAAAGATGATAGGTTTGGATATCATAACTGCTTCAGGAGACACATTACTAGGAGCTGATGACAAAGCGGGAATTGCAGAAATAATGGCAGCATTAACTGCTTGGAAAAAATATTCTGAGTTAAAACATGGACCAATCACTGTTTGTTTTACACCTGATGAAGAAATAGGTGAGGGCACAGAAAAAATTGATATGGAGAGATTGAATCAGCTTAAATGTGCATATACGATGGATGGAGGAGAAATGGGAGAACTAGAAACAGAGTGTTTTGACGCATGGAAAGCAGAATTTGAATTCATAGGGTTAAGTGTTCATCCTGGATATGCAAAAGATAAAATGATCAATGCCATAAGTGTAGCTTCACGTTTCTTTTCCCAAATACCTGAAAAAGAAACTCCTGAACAAACTGAGAATAGAGAAGGTTTCTACCATTTGTATGATTTAAGTGGAGGTGAGGAGAAAGCTTCAGCAAAGATGATTATACGAGATTTTGAAGTAGAGAATAATAAACGAAGGATGGATTATTTAAAATCCTTAAAAGATACTTTTGAAAATCAGTACAAAGGTTTGGAGATAAAAGCTAAATTCACTCACAGTTATGAAAATATGAACACATTTCTTATTGATTATCCTGAAATTGTGAAAAAAGCAGAAAAGGTGATATTAGATGCAGGACTAGAATTGATACGAACTGCAATCCGTGGTGGCACTGATGGTGCAAGATTATCTGCTAGAGGTCTACCAACACCTAACATTTTTGCAGGGGGGATGTTGTTCCATTCCAGAAAAGAATATATTCCAACTTTAGCACTCCAAAAAGCAACGGAAGTTATTCTCTTAATAGCAAGAAATTGGGTTAATGAAGATTAATCCAGATATTCCCTTTCATTTTAAGTAATAGATAGAATCACAATTTCACGAAATAGTAACATTAAATCAATATCAGACGGAAATAAATTTAACCCTATACAACATATTTACTATCATGCATTTCTATCAGCCAGCTGATCCACAACCTTGCTATTATTGTGTCAAAATTAGTGACCAAGAAGAAACAGATTATCCAATTCGAGAAGGTATATTTACTGTAGAACAAATGATTTTTCGTTGCTCATGGCACGCTCAATTTGAATGTTCAAGATGTGGAAAATTTCATCATTTCAGTTGGTTATATTGGTGTCCCAAAACTGAGGAATTGACCTGCGGTTCTTGTAACAAACCTTCAATGAAACCTGTTAGGTTCTGGGATCGAACATATGCTTATGAATACCATTGTAAAACATGTGATGAAGTACATTATGATTTATTCTATTCTGAATTCAGAGGTACGCATCCTTGGCAAACAGAGAATTTTCAATTAAACTCTATTATAACAGTTGATGAAAGTTGGAAACCAATTTGGCAACCAGTTGAAACAAGGAAAGGTGGGAACATTTCAATAGAAGATGCTCTGAAACTGAAAAATAGAGTTGTAGAAATAAGACTTAAATCAGGGGACGTGAATTTTCATTCGCAACTTACTCCTGAAGATAAAGTAGATTTTCAAGACACACAAATGAAATGGGAAGAAATCAGTAAAAATTGGGTAGAAAACTATAGTAAATCAAGAGAATTGGATAAAGGAAAAAAAAGTCGACTATCGATTATTGAAACAGCTTTCTGGAAAGCCCTCGATGATGTTCAAGGTTTGAAGGTTCTTGATGCTGGTTGTGGAAGCGGCTATTTTACTAGAAGATTAGCTAAAAAAGGAGCCAAAGTCTATGGGGTGGATTTTTCAGAAAAAGTTGTTGAATACTGTAAAAAAAGAGAAGAAGACGAACAACTTGGATGTAAATTTTCTCAAGCCTCTTTAACTGATTTAGCTTTATTTGAAAATAATTTCTTTGACCTAATTGTTTCTAATATCGTTTTTATGGGTGTTCAAGATTACTTAACTGCTTTCTTAGAAATAAGTCGTGTATTGAAAAAAGATGGAAGATTTGTCTGGTCAAATCCGCATCCGACTTTTGTAAGAGTAGGGGCAATGGATCTTAAATTACCTTTTGATACTCATAGAAATGAAGAAAAGTTGTACAAAATAATAGATAGATATTTTGATAGCGGAGGGACACTAATAGCTCTAGGAAAATTCCATCCAGTTTGGCAATTCGATAGAACATTATCAGAATATAGCAGAGCATTAAAACAAGCAGGATTTGTTATAAGAGAGATTATAGAACCAAAACTTGATTTAGAAATGATAAAAAGTAATCCAAAATTTTCAGCATTTGATTCTGGGAGATATCCTAATTACATAATATATGATTGCATAAAATTGGAATGAACGCTTCTTACGGCTTACTCAATTCTAATTGATAGACCAACCACGTAAAAGCTTCATAAACACCCTTACCATTTAGAGCACTACAATCGAAAACTGAAAAAGTGCGTTCCCTCAATTCTATATGAAGGTTCAACAATTGGATCATCAAGGGTGCCTGGATAGCATCCGGTAAATCTTGTTTGTTTGCGAGAATCAGAGTCGGAACCTTATCCAAATGAGGGTTATTAAAAACATGTGTTCTCAAAATATCTCGAGCTTCAGGTAATCGTTCGATATCAGCGGCATCTATTACGAAAACAGCTGCAGAACAACCTGGATAGTGTACTTCCCATAAAAAACGAAATTGCTCTTGACCCGCAACATCGATAGTTGTGATATCCCACCCTTCGAAGTTTATTGAATCAATATTCTGACCTATTGTAGGTGTAGTATCATCTTGATAGGCACCTGTATTCATGTACTTCGTCAGAGTAGTTTTTCCTGCTGAATCAAGACCAACTATAAGAATTTTGGCTCTTTTCTCAGTTTTTAGTTTTCTTCTTAACCATTGAGAAAATGAAGTAAAAGCACTCATCTTACCACTTCTGTTATCAGTTGTTCTAATTTGTTTGTTAAGCAAACTCATTTTGTATAATCTTCGATTATTAAATGGTATATAAAACTTAATTTGTTTAAGCAATTGTTTTTCACTAAATTTTTTCCACAAATTTGACATTTTTCCAATAAACTTTAAATTGAAACCTCTCAATCTCTTTCTTATGTCAGAAGTAGAAGGGCGATATGATAGAAGGTTGCTTTCTGTAGATGTAGTAAAAGGGATAGCTATTATGGGTGTACTTTTCATCCACCCAACAATCTATGGAATTTGGCAAACAGAAGCCATAGCTCTAGAAACGGTGAGTTTTTGGGTTGTGATTGGCTTTATTCCTATTATTCTTATGGGAACATGGGGAGGAGGATTTCCACTTATCAGCTCTTTAGTCAACACTTATACTGTTTTTAACAGGCTTGAACGAGGAATAAAATTCAGAAGAGCTGTTGTTCCTATTTTAATTAATAGTACTATCCTTCTACTTTTAGATCCACTCAAAGGTTTTCTTTTTGGGAGAACATGGACTAATACCTTCCCAACAGATTCAACGATTTATGGAAAATACAATTTCTCAGTACTTACTCATTTGTTAGAGTATGGGACTTTCAGACTTCCTACAGCTGAAAAAATATTCCAAATAGGATCCTTACCAGCAATTGGGTTAAGCGGTTTTATGGTTGTTTTTCTTTTGTGGATACTCTTCAGAAACGGAGGTAGAGAGAAGACAAAACGTAATGTTATTATTTTGATTATTATCGGACTAGTTTGGGCTGGAATAAATAATTTTGTTTGTGAATGGACTTATGATTATATTGGTACTCTATTTCTTAAAGGAGGAATATTCACATTCTTTGCATACATCTTGCGCCTTTTTTTTGGTGCTCAACTTTCATTCTTTCCGATGGGTATCTATGCTATTTTTGGAATGGTTGGAGGTTATCTTGTTGCACAAAAACAGGATATTAAATGGATCAAACGTTATGGATATGGATTTGGTAGCCTTTTCTTAGGAGGATTCATTATTACAACAGCTATTACACTATCTCAAGCAACAGGTATTGAAGCAGGACTTTTTGGTATTTTAGATTATGAGATTTATCCAAGAGAGTTGTTTTTCCTAAGTATAGGTTGTATGATGTTCATTTACGTTTTCCTTGTTAAGAAATTTGAATATACTAGCAACGAAAGCAAAATTCGTTTAGCAAAAAAAACTGCATATATCCGAAGGTTTGGAGTAGCAACTTTAACGATCTACTTCTTTGAACCATTATTCAATGGTATTTTTCCATTTATTTTCCATCGATTATTTGGAGGATCGGTTCAAGAGTTTGGAACTCCAGATCTATTTATGACAAATACTGGAGCGATTTTCCTCTATGAGTTTGTTATCTTTACATTTTGGGGGTTAGGAGTATATTTATGGTCTAAAACAGGATACAAATTTGGTTTAGAGCACCTGATAATTGTTTCTACAAGACCTTTACGAAAAGTGAAAACGAAGCGTCTTCAACTCTATATTCCAAGCAAGGAAGAACTTGAAGCCTTACCTAAGAAAATAAAACGTAGAAATAGAAGAGACAAAGGAGAAATTGAAAAGGAATCATAAAAAGAGGAATTTCATAAAATTCTTAAATTCAAACTAATCTTGGAAAACATGGACAAAGAGAATCTTGTCAAGGAAGGATATGATAAGATTTCAGAGAATTTTCTCAGTTTTAGACATCAGTTTGATAATTCTCAAGAGCTAGAAAAGTTCGTTGAATACCTTCCAGAGAACGGAAAAGTGCTTGATGTAGGGTGTGGGGTGGGGATTCCAGTAGCAAGATTTTTTGTCCAAAATGACTTTGATTTGACAGGAATAGATATTTCCGAAGGGATGTTAACTAAAGCAAGGGAAAATGTTCCCAAAGCTCAGTTTTTTCTATATAATATGTCTGAATTAGATTTTCTAGATAACTATTTTGATGGTTTAGTATCTATCTATGCATTGTTTCATGTTCCAAAAAAGAAGCATGGTGAGATTATTAAAAACTTTCATAGAATGCTAAAAAAAGATGGGTATATGATGCTAGTTTTCAATCCACGAGAAAATGAAGGAGTGGATGACTTCCTTGGAACAGATATGTATTGGAGTTGTAATAAACCTGAAATATCTAGAAAACTAGTATTAGACGCTGGATTTGAAATCATCTTTGAAAGTTTTTAATAATCTCAGATCGGAAGAGCACACGTCTGAACTCCAGTCACGTGAAACGATCTC
>BPTM01000083.1 GCA_023705945.1 Candidatus Heimdallarchaeota archaeon | reverse complement strand
CTTATATTGTGTAAATTTTAACCCTATTGGTCATGAAAAAAGAAAAAATAATACTTCTAACAAACTTACTCTTGATAAGTCTGATATTCAATATGAGCTCCAATTTCAAAACAGTTGCTTATGAAACAGAACTTGATTTTGGAGGAGCAATAGTAGCTTTTGATATTTCTCATGGTGGTTACCATATCACAGAACAGGACTTAGCACCAATAATAGCCAACTTAACATATTATAGGAATAATGTTTACTTTATCAATGAAACATGGTCTCTAACAGATGAAACTGATATTCTATTCCTTACGCACCCTAATGATTTCTTTACACTCGAGGAAAAACAAAGTGTCAAAGATTGGTTTTCTCTTGGAGATAAATTAATTTTTGGTTGTGGAGATAGCGATCATGGTGGATATTTTTCTAGTGACCCAATTGATGATGTTTTAGAGTTTATAGATGCACAAATAATGATAGATGGTACATCAATAGAAGATCCTGTATTCAATGATGGTTCAGCATATAGAGTAGCAGCTACAGAATATGGAAATAGTGTGACTGCAATAAACGTAAGTAGTGGATGTGAGGCTGGAATTATGTTACATGGTCCTTGTGCTATTTTAGGATACAATGGTTCAAATTATGTAGACCTAAGAAAAGAGATTTTACCTAATGTAGAGATATTATTGAGCTACAGTAATTTTTCAATATCAAAGGATACAAATTATTCGTATTTAGAGAAAGACCTGTATGATGGTGAAGAAAGTTATCTACCAGCTGTTGTTTATGAAAGAATAGAAAATGGTCTGAACAATGATAGTCACCTTGTTCTTGCTGGTGAAGCAATTTGGACACATTACAAGAATATGTATGATCAATTGACTGAGCGTGGAACTTATAATGGGGGAATACATTATGGTCAGTTATTTGTGAATAACATACTTAACTATTTCATCGACACACAAGTCGAAGTAATAATAATAGGAACAACTGCTGTAAGTATGGGTTTAGTAGAAGTAATGATTTCAGTACTATGTTTAGGAGTAACAATAATCTTTTACTTTAGAAGAAAACGTTAACAATTATTGCATTATCACGATATACTAGCTAAATTACTTGTTTAAGGTATTTTCGAGTGTAACCTTTTTTTAATCCATTATTTCTTTTATGTAATTTGTAATTTTCCAAATCTCAACAAAGGTATTGTTGAGCGCACAAGGCGTTATTCGAATTATGTTAGGTGGTCGAAAATCATGAATTACACCTCTTTCCATAAGTTTTCTGCTAATTGTTTGAGCATTATTATGCTCTAGTGCAACATGTCCTCCACGTCTCTCTTCAACTAAAGGTGTACCAATAGAGAAATTATATGGAGTATCTGTTAGCAAGTTTTGAACTAGATAGATAAGGTAACTGGTCATCTTGAGAGATTTTTCTCTAATATTTTCAATACCTGCTTCTAAGGTTATATTCAATGCTCCTTCTAAAGCTGCTGAACCAAGTATAGATGGAGAGGATATTTGCCATCCTCCAGCTGTATTAGATTGTTCAAAGTTAAGATTCATCTCAAACTGTTTTTCTTTGACATATCCAAACCATCCAGTTAGAGCTGCTTCAAGACCAAAATGCTTCTTATTCACATAGATAAACGCACTCGATCCTGGTCCAGCATTCAAGTATTTATAGCTGCACCAGAAAGCAAAATCAACGCCCCACTCATCGAAATGATGTGGTACAACACCTACAGAATGACTACAATCCCAACCAATCAGAATCCCTCTCTTATGAGCTTCTTCTGTAACTCTTCTGATATCTAATAGTTGGCTACTTCTGAAAAGCACAGCTGGAAGAACAATGAGAGCAATTTCATCTGTCATCATTTCTATGATTTTATTTTCATCTATAGTTATGCCATCATCACTTTTTACAATTATGAGATGTTCTTGTGGATTTAAACCTTTCAATTTAACTTGACTTTGTAGAGCATAAATATCCGTAGGAAAGTTTAACTCATCAGCTAGGATTTTTGTTTTCTTACCTTCTGGTTGATAAAACGAGCTTACAAGAGCATGGAGATTTATTGTGGTAGTTCCAGTAGCAACTACTTCATCAGCTGTTGCACCTACTAACTCTGCAGCTTTTTCTCCTAACTTCTCTGCTTGATAGAACCAAGGTAGTTCAGCACTCATCCACCCTTTAACTGCTAAAGTTTTCCATTCTTCTAGAACTCTTAATAGTGTTTCTTCTCCATCTTTTGGTAATAGTCCTAAAGAATTCCCATTTACATAAATTGAATCCTTGGGTAAATAGAACCTTTCTCTGAAACTTGCAAGCTTATCATCTAAGTCTAGTTTCTCAGCAAATTCTTTACTCATCTCAAACTGGTAATTCATACAATTCATAGAAAAGAAAAATACTCACTACATATCTTTTACGGAATCTGTATTGTTTGTAGAAGTTTCTGAAGGCTTTTTCTTTGATCTTCTATAATCAAGTAATCCCTTGGTTATGAAAAATGTAGGAATTGCACCTATTAATATAATACCACCACCTAAGATTAACAGTGTTTCTAATAAATTAGGTATCGGTGTATGTGATAGATCCAGGTTGTATCTAGGACCGAGCCAATCAATCGCTTTATCTATATCATGAGAGTATTTGACTATGTCTGGGTTGCGATAGCTTTCATAAATCTCAGGTATAGGATGATCAGTTACTATCAAATTCCTTCCGTGTAAAGCTTGATTAATCTCCTCTCTATCTATAGAATAACACATTGCTTTTCGAACAGCAACACCCTTTGTATAATTCTCCTTTCCTTCAGAATCTAAGAAAATAAAATTGTCAGTACCTCCAACAAAAGGTCTTCTAAGATTAAAAACGAGAACAGTAATCTTATTCGATACAGTTTGATATAGATTGAGATATAGGTCATCGGAAAGTGAATCTATTAATCCTACATCAGAGACTGTAATGATATCGAGATTACCTTCTAAAAACTCATAAATTGTAGCACTAATATCTGAAATTACTCTAATGACTATCGATTCTATGTTCAAACTCTGAGATGTTCCATCTATTCCTCCAATCTCTAACCAATAAGGACTAGACTGTAGTTGAGTAAATGAATTTTTTATATAATGATCTATCAAATATTTTCCGCAACCAAAAGGTGACAAAGAATAACCAGTCCATAGATCG
>BPTM01000082.1 GCA_023705945.1 Candidatus Heimdallarchaeota archaeon | reverse complement strand
AACCTCCCCAAGATATCCTGCCCAAAAGTGTAACCGATCTTAGTTGAGTTAACAAAGTAATAATACTTATGAAAAATCCTATAACCAAAAGAGTGTTTTTTATATTACCTGAATTTGTTTCTAAAATTGTTTTCATTGTTAGACACTATAGCGTTGTTTATTTATACTTATATGTTTTATATTTACTTTGCATTCATTTATACACATAATAGTCGGAGCAGATAACTGTATAAAGATTGTATGAATTTTTCTCCTATTCTCTTTCTATTCCTGTTCCACTATCGCTAAAGCGTTTCTTAAAATTTCTTACTTTGAGTTGATTATCGGTCTCTTTTTCCAATTTTTAACGGTTTAAAGTTCAGATAAAATTCAAGATGTTTTTCCTAATCTTCCTCGCTTTCTTCTTCTTGTATTTTGTCTTTGATTTCATTATAAATCCTATCATTCTCATTAAGGATTTGAATAATGTCATCTGAATTTTCTTTAACCAGTCCATATCCATGAGCCGCTAAATTTCGAAAATTACTTAAAACACGAATACTTTTAGAGAACTCCTTAAAATCAGAATCAATGTGTATAAGTTCTGCTAACATTCTTGCAAAATTCGGTTGCTTTTTCAAATTCAGCTGTGTTGATATCATTATATAATCTCTAATAATAGCTTCTAAAGCTACATATAATGAATATACGGCAATTTCCAAATCTCCGGTGTTCAAGTAATTTCTGTATCTCCTGTAGTATCTTTCATATACAGGTAATTCGTCTGACACATAGAATTCTCTTGGTGTTTCACTTAGAATTATTGTTGCTTCTTGTTCATATGAGGGGAAATATATCCCAATTTGATCTCTATAAAACTGCAAACAATCTCTGAAAAGAGGTAATAGTGTGTGATAAGAAATCTGGTTACCAATGTGTACAATCTCGTTACGAATATTATAGAGATTCTTAGCAGAAAGAATCTCAACAGGCAAAGGATCTCTTGCATCTTGTACATTGATGCCCATAATATGTCGCGTAAAGCCTTTCAAACAGTCAAAGAAAGTTAGGGTCTCTCCCCTTGAATCAAAAATATCTCTCCCCTTGCCATGTAAAATGGCTTTCAAAAGAAGTTCCAGCGCATTCATAAGATGAACAACTGCGAGATTTAATCTCAAGAGCTTTTCCAATGAATCATCCATCGGTTCTAGTTCTTTCACTTCTTCAACTGCTTTTCCAAAAAGAAATAAACCAAAACGTATTGTTGTGTTCTCTTCAGAAAGCCCAATATTATTGTCATCTTCCAAGGTGTTCACCATTTACTTCAGTTTAAAATCTATTTAAACTTTATTGGGTGTGTAATATGAAATCTAAGCTACTGAAAGATACAATAAACAATATGTAAACGGATTACTAACCATTTCTTACCAGTGGTTTGAATTACCTATTTAGTTTTGAAAAATTGTTCTAATACAACATTTTCTATTTCCACAGCTATTAGGTGCAGAATACCTGTATATCCTTCTAATTCCTTGTCTGACATGTGATAACTATCCCCTACATTTAAATTTGTGAGCTGTGTTTCTTTTATGAATTTGTTGTCTACTTTTCCTCCATTGTGGACAAATATGTTCCTTATATGAATCATTTTGTTAATTTCATGATTACATTTTTGAACTGATTTAAATTCTTTTGAAAGTATTTTCTCTAAAGCTTCACACTGACTAGAAAATGTTCCATTTAATTTGCTTGAAACAAAAACATCTATTAGGTATTTGTTTAGTTCTTCGAAATCACTAAAATTTAAAATTTCTTTGAATTTGAGTTCGTTTTCGCTATTTCTCATAATTTTTGGTTCTACTTCACAAATTATTTCTAATATGTCCTTTATTAATGCTTCAGCATAAGTCAGATACATAATTAGTTTGACACTGTTTAGAGAATCAGTTAAGTATTTGAGAAAACCTTCATTCAGTAGTTTTCCTTGTTCTTCTCCTGATTTTTTCAAGAATTCTTCAAACTCAATATCTAAGTTTTCAATGGCAAATGATGTTGAGTTAATTGCATATTCTAGATAATCCGTTTTCACAGTTATAACGGTTTGATTCTCATCATCCGCACTATCAAAAGTTTTAATATCATCTTGTATTTGTTCCTTTAGTGGGTTAGCTAAGTTATTTGGGAAATCAAATAATCCTGATCTAACTACATCCACATAGAGACTCACCTTTCTAGTAGACTCATTAAATTGCCTTATTACAGAGGAGAACTTATCAATTTCGGATTTTCTTTGCAAACGCTCTTTCATACAAATTCACTCTTAATTTTGCCTTATTTTCACAAAAAGTGCTGTTTATCGCTTCTAGCCCAACACATTAGTCTTTTAATGCTTTTTAGTCATAAGAATGAAATCAATGCAAAATAAAAAAGATTTAGGTCTTCGTTTATTTTAATAAATTAAAAGATACTTTGCTTAATCCAATGTAATCAAACTTTTCATTTTGATTTGATTGCTTGACGATGTTATGGATGTAATCTGGTGGGATCTCTTGGCAGTAATCGCACTTCTCTAATATTTGGTAAATTAAGTATTTTTTGGACAAATCTTTCTATTCCAGTTCCACTGCCACCATGTGGAGGTGCACCATTTCTGAAGAATTGAAGATAACTATCAATATCTTCTATCTTGAAATCTTTTTCTACAGCTTGTTGAGTTAAGATATCTATTCTATGTTCTCTTTGTCCTCCAGTAGTAAGCTCTTGTCCTTTGTATAGTAAATCAAATGATTTTGTTAATCTTGGATCTTTATCGTCTTTCATGGTATAAAACGGTCTTACATCCCATGGATATTGGTCTACGAAGACGAAATCTGATTTGTACTTCTCTTTGCCATGCTTACCAATTATGGTCTCAGCTTCAGCATCTAAATCTTCGTAAAGATCTAATTTTTTACCTTCAGATTGGAGAATTTTGTTACACTCTGTTATAGAAAGGACGGGCCATACTTTTGGTTGGTTGTCAATAGACACTCCTAATTCCTCAAAAGCTTGAGCTTTCTCCTTTTGCACTTTCTTAAGAGCATAACTAATGACTCCTTGTAAGACATTCATAACGTCTCTTTGATTATCAATATATGAAATTTCAAAATCGATAGATGTGTATTCGCATAGATGTCGTGATGTGTGATGCTTTTCAGCTCGGAACACTGGTCCAATTTCAAATACTTTCTCAAATCCTGCTACTAACATCATTTGTTTGTAAAATTGTGGTGATTGTGCAAGGAAAGCCTTTTTCCCAAAATACTCTATTTCAAAAACGCTAGCTCCGCT
This sequence comes from Candidatus Heimdallarchaeota archaeon, assembly GCA_023705945.1. Taxonomy (GTDB): domain Archaea; phylum Asgardarchaeota; class Heimdallarchaeia; order Heimdallarchaeales; family Heimdallarchaeaceae; genus UBA460. Next base: position 19,011 of record BPTM01000082.1, on the reverse strand, counting down.
TTCTGTTGCTGATCCTACTATTTTTGGTGAAAAGAATTGCAAGAAGTCATTTTTCATGAAGTATTCTTGAATTGCATAGGCTACTGCGCTTTCAATCTCAAAAATTTGTGCAACTTTTCGATCCCTTAAATCTAGAAAACGATAATCCAGTCTTTTGTCGATGTTGGTTTCAATTTTATCACCAATTGCAATAGGATACTCTTGAGCTCTTTTGTTTAGAACAACTATTTCAGAAGGTAGAATTTCTTTACCTTTTGGAGCTGATTTATTCTCAACAATAGTCCCTTTTACTGCAATGATATCTCCTTCTTGGTAATCAATTCCAAATACTTCAGGAGTCACCTTTTTCTTTGGAAGTACTATTTGTACTAATCCTGTCCTGTCTTGGAGTTGAATGAATTTTAATCCACCAAGGTTTCTAACTTGTTGAATCCAACCTGCAATGAAAATATCTTCTAGTCCATCAATGAAAATTTTCTCAACTGGTATCTTTTTCTGAAGGTTCATGTTGCAATCCTCAATATTTTGACTGATTTTCCGCAATTATGTTAAAAAAGTTTCAGTTCTGAGTAGAACTTGTTTTTAATAACAATATTTTTGCTAAAAAATCACCTTCATAGAAAAAACATTATTTAACATGTAAGAATAATAGTCTTTAACGATGTCTTCAAAGAAAATTGTTTTGAAATTTGGTGGATCTGTTCTTTACAAAGAAAATATGCTCTTAGAAGTTGATAAAGTTAAAGAAATCATTTCTATTATCAATATACTCCACGACGAAGGTAATAAAGTAGCAATTGTTGTTGGGGGAGGTAAACTAGCACGAGTGATTATTCAATCAAGTGATGAGCTTGGTCATGTGAATACTTTCAAGGATATGTTAGCTGTAGAATCCACAAGAATCCATGCACTATTAATAATTGCCTCGTTGAAAGATAAAGCATACATGCTAGTCCCTCGCTCATTTGAAGAGGTTGGTAAGGCACTGTCTTCAGGTAAAATTGTTGTTACAGGGGGATTACAGCCAGGTCAATCTACAAATGCAGTCTCAGCTTTGATTGCAGAATATTGGGGTGCCGATCTTTTAATTAATTTAACAGATGTGGATAAGGTGTATGATAAAGATCCTAAGAAACATCCAGATGCAAAACCACTTGACACAATGACCACAGATGAGTTCCTGAAAATTATTACCGAACAAAATGAAGAACCAGGTAAATACAATCTTTTTGATAGAGTTGGTTGCGAGATAGTTCGTCGATCTAATATCAAACTTATTGTTACAAATGGTTCTGATCCTAAAAACATCCTAAAAGCGGTAAAAGGCGAGTCTGTAGGAACAATGATTCATGACTAAAAGGTTTTGGAAGTTTAATCTTACTCCAAACTTCTAGTTTAATATCCATCGTACAATTTGTATCTAAGTATTGCAGCGATTCCACCAAAAGCACCATACAACATTGCGCCGTCTTCATGAGCGGTTGAAATTACTTCTAAACGAGCTCCTGTGTTTTCTGCTAATTCATTCAATTCTGTAATGAGATCACTTTCTTTTTCGATAAAAAGTTTTGATTCATTACATTGAGGACAGTTCCTATCTGAGAGCTTTTTGAAGAATTCGTTGTAATCTTTTGTTCTAACAGATTCAGTAGTTGAGTAATCACAACCATCACACTTTATTTCCATACTTACCCGATCAACATCTTCACTTATGAGAACAATTTCAACCGCAGCCTTTTCTAAAGCATCTTTTACTTGTTTCTCACCATAAGTTGCTAAACCAGTATCCTTTCCAAGGTGCTCCATGAATTTTTGCATCAATACTCTTTCCTTAACCAACTCAAAGTCTGCTAATTTGTCCTGAGCCCTTTCTAAGAGTTCCCTTATACCTACCTTACCTGTATAACCCACATCGAAAACACCTATCACTTTTTCACGTAACCGATAATCAATTTCTTTACTTTCTAAGAATTCTGTTTTGGAAAGTGCTGGTCCACCAATAACAAGTCCTTCCACTGGAAAATCTTCTAGATAGATTTTGTTCATCATCTCAGAGACTTTACCATACCATCTTTGGGCGGCTTCTTCAGTTAATCTTTGAAAACGTGCCTGTGATTGACCACCCATTTTGTGTTTTCCAGGGACAAATGAATCTTCGTCTCTAATGATGTCAAGTCGAGGACCTTGAACTACAGCTAGTGTAGCGCCACCCCTGGCTATTAAAGCCAAACCATATCTTGTTTTACTTTCTAACATTTCTTTAATATGATTGATATGGAAAACATTGTCACAGAGATATAATTTTATCGACACTGGTTCTGGTGGGTTAATCATAAAGAACTCTACCTTATTACCTTGTGTTATCCCGCAGAAAATAGCTATCCCGTTCTCCCCAGAATGGGGAATGTTCTTTATTCTTGATAAAATAGATGAAAGAGCAGCCTGCACAGCTTTTCCTGTGCTCTTATCTTTGATATTTGTAGCTGTTCCGTATTCATCTTTGAGCTGTGATGAGATGTCTGAAAGCCTTGTTTTGGGTGGAACATAAATAGTAACAAGGCTTGTTGACATGTTAAAACTACGTTTTGCTTCGAGTTTCTCAATTTCATGTTTGAGTATGTAACGTTCAACTGAGGATCTTTTATCTTCTTGATTGTTCTGTTGCGACATGTTATCTTCCTCGATGATGACTTTGGTTAAAGTCTTATTGCAGTCTAAATAAGTTCTTTAATTTAACACTTAAAGTAAAGAAAGGGTTTTTATTATTATTGTTTTTTATTCGTACTATTTTTTCAGAAATATTTTTAGAAAGATAGGGAAATATATTAGATGAGGAACAATGTTAGAAAAAACTAAAGTAATTGTTGACGTTTTGGATATTTTTGTATCTTTGAAGAAAGGATTGAATCTAACTGATGTTAACTTTCAACTGAACAACATTTATGAAACTCAAGGGAAGAAAGTTGATCAGCAAATGCTAATTGAAGTTATCAATGAACTTACAGCTGACGGCTATCTAAAAACCTTCAAAGTAGGAGCTCTTGACAGTTGGAAAATAACTGAAGAGGGGGAGGATCACTTCTACGATTTGTGAAAATTGATTAGAAGAGACGAGAACAATGGATTTGCGGGATGTCTTGGGTTTACCTATCGAAAGTAATGAAACAGCTATATCATATAGTGATGCAGAGATAACATCAAAGTCACTTTTTATTCAAAATTTAGTAGAACATAAACGCATTTTAGAAATAGATAAAGATGAAATTGGTGAAGATCTAGAGGTCTATAGGACATATGAGGGAATCAGAAAGATTCAAGACAAAGAATTATGGAGTGATATCACATATTCTATAGTAATTCTACAATCAGGTCAATTAAATGGAAGGTATTTCAATACAATTGGTTACTACAGATCATTAGCTGAAAACGGCTATTGTTATTCTGAAATATTTCAACTAGCAGAAGGTTATGCTGAGTTTTTGCTTCAACAACCTAGAGAAAATCACGAACAAGTTAAGGATGTCGTTGTTATAAGAATGCAGAAGCATGATCTTCTTGTGGTTCCTCCTTCTTATGGGGTGACAATAATTAATCCAAGTGACAAGAAAGCTATTATCTCTAGAATACGCGCTTCTGATGCTGAAGAAATTAAAGAGCCTTTTTACAATACCAAAGGAGGTTGCTACTATAGACTTGCAGAAGGGAAATGGGATTACAATTCTAACTATGAAGAAATTCCTAATCTAAGGCTTGGTGAACCACAAAACAAATGGAAATCTTTGAAAAGAGGAATTCCAATCTACACCTCATTTGCGTACAATCCTCGCTATTTTAAATCATTAATAGAACCTGATACAAGCTTATTTGTTCTGTAAATTGCTGAATTTATCACCATGAAAGCATTTTTTTCTTTATTCTCGCATCTGGCAATCCACTCAAAATGTTACCATCTATGATATAATTCGACCCATCACTCAGTTGTATTTTGAAAATATTCCCCTTCTTTTGGATAGAAAAATCTTTCTTTAAAGTTCGAACTTCTATCATATTTGCAGTTTCATTAATGATTGTTCCTTCTACTCCCTCTAATTCTTTTGAGGAACTTTTTAAAACTTCAATAGGGAGTCCTTCAATACTAGTTGCTAGGTTTCCCCAAACTTTGAGAACCTTACTTGCTTTACCTGCATTAGGTTTCATTAAATCCCATCTAATTCAGTCATGATGGAGAGAATTCTGGCAATTGCTTTTTTATACTCTTGAATCTGACTGGGATTCTGTATTGAACCACCTGAAGCAAGTTCTGATTTAACAGTGAAGAGTTTTTGTTTGAATTCTTCTAACTTTCGTATTCGTTGTTCTTTATTCATTTTTCTAATTTCAATTGGACGTATTAGAACCATAATTATCACTCCTCTTTCTTCTTCTTCTTAGCTTTTTTGGCTTTGGTTTTTGCTTTCTTATCGACTTCGTCAAGTTCGCCGAATTCATCATCAGATTTGGCTTTCTCTTCTTTTTTAATTTCAGCTATGATTTCTTCTTCAATTTCGGGATATTCATCAAGTTCTTCGATTACCTCTTCGCTGATTTCTTCAATTTTCTCTGGTTCAACTTCTGTTCCAGTATCAACTATCATTGAGGTTGAAGTTGGTTCTGCAACAATCGCAATATCATCAGGTAAGATTGCATCTCCTCTCATTATGTTGATTCGAACACCAATTAAACCTCTGCGAATTATAGCTGTGGCTTTTCCTACATCTACAAATGTCATTGCGGGATCACCTGCTTTTGCCACAAAACCAGCTCTAAACGTCTCAACTCTTGCTCTTTGGCTTGTGACCTTCCCACTAATCTTTATTTCAACACCTTTTGCTCCACTAGCCAAAATTCTTCGAATAATGCCATGAGCACTGCGGCGAAAATGTCTTCCTCTTTCTAAAGATGAAGCGAGTCTGAATGCCATAATTCTTGCATCCAATTCAGGATTATCTACTTCAGTTACTTCCACCTGAGGATTATCAAGATTAAATTTCTCTCTAAGCACATCTGTGATACGATGAATGTTCCTTCCGCGACCACCAATGGCTAAACCCACTCTCCCTACTCGTAAAATTACGCGATCTCCCAAGGGAGTTCTACGAACTTCAACCCCTCCATATTCTGCATTCTTCAATTCATTTGCTAAAAACTCATCAATTGCGTTTTTTTGATATTTTTTTAATAGGTAATCTTTTGTTGTAGGCATTATTTCACACCTCAGCTACTTCGGCTACTAATTCAACATGTACATTTTGCCTAACTTTTGGAGAAGATCTTCCATGTGCTCGATAGAATATTGCTCGTTGTTTTGACCCTAGTAATGTGACTGCATGAACAATTACACATCTGTCTAACTGGAGTTGGTTATTCTCAGCGTTATTTTCTAGATTTTTTACGACTTTCAATATTTCTTTAGCAGTTTTAACAGGATATCTACCCGCGGCCCAGCCTACTAAATCACTTTTGTGACCAACGTTTCTCTTGTGTCTTCTATATGGAACTGAAGATTTTTTCTCGATGACTGCTTCAAGATAATCGATGCACTTGTGAATTGACATTCCTTTAATTGTATGGCAAATCTCTCTTGCTGCTTTTCGACTAACATCAATACCTCTTGCTGAAGCTTTTGCTGATCTATCAGGATCTGTTTGAATGGAATATTTGTAAGTTGGCAATCTTAATTCTCCTTTCAGCTATCTTGTTTATACTTTTGATTAATTAGCGGGTAAGAGCATAATTTTTAAGGTTTGTTTTTCACACTTGTTATATTAACAAACGCTTGTGGTCCCGTAATTCGACGGATATATTTTTGTATAAAACGATTTGCTTTGTTGAGTAGGTTTGAAAAAATGGAAGAAACAGAGAAAAATAGTGATTAGAGGGAAATAACTAGCTCTTCTCCATTTGCTAAGGAGAACATTTTGGCCTCTGGCTCTAATTGGCTTTCTTCAGAACTAATTTGTTCTACTGTATGCATTGTTTTTAGATCTAAAACAAATACTTCAAGACTCTTGGGTAACTTAGCTTTCTTGATTGGTGTGTTAAGAGGCAACTTCATATCCTTCTTGTATTTCCAAATTAGAGAATTTGATTCAAGTAGTACATCTGTTAATTCTGTAAATTTTGTCTTTTTTATTATTTTCTCGGGGTCTGGAAATTCTTCTGTATGAACTGTTTTACCATGTAATCCTCTATAAATAAAATCTGTAACAAAGGGAACGAGAGGTGCAAAAGCTTTAATCACTGTATTCAAAACTTTATGCAAAGTATAATGAGCTGCATTTTGCTCATCTTCACTAAATGCTTCATCTCTGTTATATGCCCTTCCTTTTACCATTTCAATGTATTGAGAAGCAAAAAGGTCTATTGTAAATTTCCTCAACGCTTTTGCTGGAACATTGAAATCATAGATATCATAACCTTGAATAGATTCAGCTATTGTTTGTGATAATTCTGAGAGGATCCATTCATCTGCTGGTTGTAATTCCATTTCACCATTATCAGTTGAAGGAAATGAGCTAACAAATCTGGCAATGTTGTATATCTTGTTTATGAATTTAGAAATACCTTGTAACCGTTGTTGGTTGAATCTAATGTCTGATCCATGACTAGCTTCTATTGCACCGTACAGTCTGACAGAATCTCCCCCATATTTCTCAATCATTTCTTCAGGATAAATTGCTGTGCCCTTACTTTTAGACATTTTTTCTCCTTTTCTGTCTACAACATGTCCAGAAATCCAAGCATGATTAAAGGCGGGTTTATCGTAAAGCTGATGACCTCTTAACATTGTATAATGAAGCCAAGTTCTTACAATATCCTTGCCTTGAGGACGAATGTCACAAATGTAATCTCTGGAATTTAGTTGATTGAATAAATCATCATCTCTTTTATTATGAGGATGAAGACTAATGTAAATCTCACTTATTGAAGAATCCATCCAAGTGTCAAATGTTCGTATATCACCTTCAAATCCTTCTGAAGCACCACATTTTTGACATGAGTCGAATGGTGGATTATCTTTCCAAGGTTGATAATAAGGGCCAGGTTCAGGAAGGTTGGGATGGTTACACCTCTTACAATACCAGATTGGTACTTCTGTTCCATAGTATCTTCTTCTACTTATTGGCCAATCAATTGATACTGTATTTAGCCAATTCATCCATACTTTCTTCATAAAGTCTGGGAAAAACTTCATTGTATCAGCATATTCTTTCAATTTAGGTAAATATTCTACCTGTTTCAAGTAATATTCAGGCATAGCTAGAAATTCAACATCATTTCCACATCTTGAGCATGTTGGAAAATTATGTGCAGTATCTGTTTTCTCAAGGATGTATCCTTGTTCCTCCAATTGTTTTATTATTTCTTTTTTAGCCTCTTTGACCTTTAATCCCTTGAATTCAGGAACAATGTCTGTGATTTTGCCATCTGTATTTATAATTGGTTTTGGATTGAGTTTAAGTTCCCTAAATATCTGTACATCTCCAGAATCACCATATGCACAAACCATTAAAATTCCCGTTCCAAATTCCATTTTTGCATAATGATGAAGTAGAATTGGTATTTCTTCCTCAAAAATTGGAGTAACAGCTGTTTTGCCTTCTAGGTGCTTGTACCGATTATCTTTAGGGTTATAAATTACAACTCCAATGGCTGGAATAAGTTCCGGACGAGATGTTGATATGATTAACTCCTCTCCGGTTTCTTTTACTTTGAACTTTATATCATATAGAATATGGTTTCCAGATCTATAATCAATCTCATTATCAGCAATGGTAGTTTTACATCTAGTGCAGTAATTGTTTGGTCTATTATCTTCATAGATTTGGTTGTCTTTAAACAGTTTAATGAAAGTAGACTGTGTGAGAGCCCTATATTGTTCTTGATCAGTTTTATACACGTCTTCCCAGTCAAACGAATTATTACTGAAACCAAGTATCCTACAGATGTTTAATATCATGTCACCTACTCTATCCAAAATTTGCTTGCACATAGCTAGAAATTCTTCACGTGGAACATCGTGCATAGAAACTTTGAATTCCTTTTCAGCTTGAACTTCGATAGGTAAACCATTGCGATCTAAGCACATAGGGAATAAAATTTCATGACCTTTCATTCTCTTATAACGTGCAATCATATCGATGCCACTATAATGAATCGCTCCTCCCATGTGCCATGGAGCATTTGCATAAGGAGGAGGGGTATCTATGCTATAAATCGGCTTACCCGATTCTTTATTGAAATAAAATAATTTTTCTTTTTGCCAAGTATTAAATAGATTAATGTCTTGTTCCTGTGGATTATATGTTCGTTCTGGCAATTTAGGGTCACGCTTGCTCAATTAAGTCACCTTGACGTAATGGACGATTGTTCTTAATTTAAAAATTGAGTGGTTACTAACTCAAATTATCTTTAGTTTTCTATTGAAAATTTATCTGCATTGATATTAAGAGATTCGCTAATTATTTCTAGCTAGAAAACAATCTATCTATTAAAAAATGTCCATTTGTAAGCAGTCATTCTATTCTCAATGAAGGGCTCCTAATAAAAATTGTGCGTAATATTGAGAAAAACGAATATATTACAAAGAACAGTTAGAATTTAAATAGTAAAAAAAACATCATTGTACGATGACATGATTGGGGTTTCCAATGGATCAAGCAGAATATATAAACCACCCTCTGATTAAACCTGATAAAATTGAAGCAAGATTATACCAGCAGACATTGTTTGCTTCATGCGTGAAGGAAAATTCTTTGGTTATACTACCAACGGGCTTGGGTAAAACAATCCTTTTTATTATGATAGCTGCACATCGCATTCAGAAATTTCCCGAGGGAAAAATTGTATTCTGCGCTCCAACTAAACCACTACTTGAACAACATGAACAAACTACTAGAGCTTCTTTAAATATTGATTCAGATAAAATCATACAAATCTCTGGTCAAACTGATCCCAGTAAAAGAAAACAAATCTGGGAAGAGGGACAGGTATTCATCTGTACACCCCAAACTATTCAAAACGATATCATCCAACGTAGAGTGAAACTTGAAGACTTCGTTTTTATGTGCCTAGATGAAGCTCATAAGGCTGTGGGTGACCATAGTTACGTTTTCATCGCTGAACAATATAATTTGAAAGCAAAAAATCCTCTTCTGCTTGGTATCACTGCAAGTCCAGGTGCTAATATTGAAAGAATTGAAGAGGTACAAGAAAATTTGAAGACCTTCAATGTGGAGATGAGAGATGAAAGCTCTGATGATGTTAAACAATATATCCACGAGATTCAAGAAAATTGGGAAATCATCCCTCTTTCTGAAGCGTTTAGTGTGATAATCTCGACTCTTAATGACTTCTTCAAAATTATCTTAGAAGGATTAAAGGAGCTCGGTATTATTAACTCAGCCGTTCCTAAAAATAATCCTAGACGAGAACTGTTAAAATTAAGGGGGAGAGTAAATGAGAAATTTTCTAGTTCTCCTGATGAAGATAGAACAGATTTCTTTAAAGCAATGACTCTTGTTGGGAACTCGATTAGGATATCTCATGCTATTGAATTAATAGAGACTCAAGGTGTTCCTTCTCTTAATAAATATCTAGAAGGTCATATTAACGAAATTAAGTTTGGAAGAGGAAGTCGAGCTCTAAAGAACATGATGTTTTCTGAAGAAATGAGAAAAGTTGTTGAAGCTGTTCACACTTTACATGAAGAAAAGGTAATTCATCCCAAAGTAGAGCGATTGAAAGAGATAGTCCGAGAAGAAATAAAAAACAATTCTAATAATAGAATACTCATCTTCTCTCATTATAGAGTCGCCGCCAAAATAATCAGTAAAGAAATAAATAAAATTGAAGGAATAAATGCCCACTGGTTTGTGGGTCAATCATCAATGAAAGGTGAAAAAGGCCTATCCCAGAAAAAGCAGATCGAAATTATGCAAGAATTCCGTGATGGGACATACAATGTTCTTGTTTCAACAAGTGTTGCTGAAGAAGGGTTAGATATTGGTGAATGTGAGCTTGTTATTTTTTATGATGCTGTTCCTAGTGCTATACGATTGATTCAGAGAAAAGGTCGTACAGGTAGAAGAAAGGAGGGCAAGGTAATAATGTTGATAGCTGAAGGAACTAGGGATGTAGCTTACATGTGGGCATCGAAGAGACAGGCTCAGAAAATGAAGAAAATTGTGAAACAATTAGAAAAATCACCCTCTGTAAAAACCATGAAGAAAAAGGAGCAACAAAAAGGCATTCTTGATTTTCTGAAAGAAGCGGAAACAGAATCATCCAAAAAACCAGAAATTGAAGAAAAAGAAGAAGAGGAAGAAGAACTATCAGTTATTGATGACGCGAACGCTGATGAGAGCAAAGTATCAGCAGATGAAGGAGAAATAAAGATAATTTGTGATAGTAGGGAAAGGAACTCTACAGTCATTAAAGAATTAATGAGAAAAGGTGTTGTTCTTGGTTTCGAAAGATTAGAAATAGGAGATTATATCTGTTCAGACCAAGTTATAGTAGAAAGAAAGACACAAGAGGATTTTGTTAAATCTATCATGGATAAACGTTTATTCTCTCAAACAAAAATACTCGTAGAAAATTGTGCTAAACCAGTTATATTGATTGAAGGCGAGTTTAATCTTCATGGTTCAACCTTGCATCCTCATGCCTTGTCTGGAGCATTGACATCTCTAATTACTGATTTTAGAATCCCTATAATCCATACAAAGAATCAAAGAGAAACAGCTGAAATGCTATATGCTTTTGCAAAAAGAGAACAAGTTGAAAGAAAAAGAAGATTATCTATCGGTAAAAGAAAAGGTTTGGGATTACAAATCCAACTAGAAGAAGCAGTTTCTGCACTACCTCATATTGATCATAAAATCTCTCAACGATTACTGAAACACTTTGGGTCGTTCAGAGGGATTGTAACTGCAAAAAGAGAAGATTTCTTTGAGATAAAAGGTGTAGGAGAAAAAATTGCTTCTGACATTATTGATTTTATCTATGCTGATTATAATGAACTAGCTGCAGATAAGATGTTAAGTGGAATAAAAGAAGAATTGGATAGTTTAAGACCTGAATCTCAACAGGAGTCTAAGAAGTCAGAGAACGAAGAGAATCAACAAGAGAATGAATAGAATTAGAAATAGCTGTGATTTCTTTAGGATTTGTTGTTTCTTTTAATTGAACATTGAGTGTTTCTATTTTTTCAAGTAAGATTTTAGCTGTATCAACCAATGCTGGAGGAAGGGATGAAAAGTCAAATGAAGATAGATTGGATTGAAGTGAAGACTTACTGGAGGATGTAGGGGTTACTTTTTCTTGAGCATTATCTTTCTGTAGCTGTGGTATTTCTGATGGTGAATCAACTAAAACATAATCTAGCTTACATTTCACACAGATTACTCTATCCTGTTTTTTGTAAAGTGGTTGATAACAGGTAGGACATGCACGATTGAGCATTACCCACCCCTTCAATAACAAATCTGCACCAATTTTAACTTGTTCGTCAGAATCCTTGGAAGGAGACATGAGTAAAATGGGAAAAACAATTATAAAATCATTTTGTCCTTTACTGCATTTCAACTTGAATATCCACGTAATACAATTCATCAAATGAGAAACAAGTTATTCTAGTATAGATTGGATTTGTGAGAATATGGTAGATGAAACAGAAAGAGCAATAGATTCAATACCAAAAATAGCACCAAAACAAGAAAAGGGCATAACAATATTAAATATTGGGGATTTAATGACAGAAAAACCTAGAGCCAGTGTAAAAGAGATTGATGGTACAAATAGATTGATCAAAATGTTTGGCAATAAAAAAAGATACACATACAAATCAAAGAAACTCTCAAGCAAATAATAAACTATTTACGTCCTAGATTTCAATGATATGTATTCTATAATTCATAAAAAGACAAATTGCTCTGTTGAAGTAGATGCAACAGATTAGGAAAATATTAAGGACTCGCAATTCTCATTTTGTATTCGTAATATTTGAAACTTAACAAATACTGGATAAAACCCGCTTGTAGTTCTTAGAAACACATCAGCATTGTGCTTTTGATTTGAACTATCTGTTATAATCATTTTCATATTTTTAGGATGAAGTGTAATCCTAGTTTGGACTCTAGAAGAACCTTTTTCATCTGAATAGATCATGGGGTGCATTAGATGCCCTTCTTTTGGGTCTTCTGCGTTTAATACTAACAGATTATTCTCCCATGTTTGATAACTCAAAGTGATATTTTTTCTCAAAATCTCACCCGTTTTAATGTTTTTCTGTTCAAACTCTACTTCATATGATCTAGCTTCTTTGAAGAATTCTAGTGAATATTGATTTTTCAATTCCTCGATTTCTTCATAGCTCATCCCTCTTGTATTATAATCAATAACCTCTGGATCTATTTTGGTTGGCGAAAATGCTGTTGTTATTAGAAGAAATAAAACTGTAACGCGAGTTGAATATTCCAGTATTTGAAATGATGTCGGTTTTTCTTCTGAAGCTTTGAATAATCCATGGTGTGTAATATCTGTTCTATATGATCGATATTGATTTGATACTAATTCTTTGCACTGATCATGGGTAAATTCACCTAAGTCATTAAGAACTGATTGACTCAAATTTGAAAACTCTTTAAAATACTTCTGTCTAAATTCCTCTAGCTCTGTTAGAATTTCTTCAGCTGATTCGACATTCACAGATAATTTTGGATATAGAATGAGGTTATTTATTCTCTCTTTTACGTCTTCTAAATCATGTTTAAGATAGGGATGTATATCTATATGATGAGAGTATTTCTTTTCAAAATCTACTACAGTTTTCCTTATAGTTTTCTTCAAATATTTGCGAACATTATAGTTTTCTTTATTAATATTTGATAAAGGATAGTCAAGAATCTGGTCTCTACCAACTTTCGAGAAAAACCATTCTAAACCCCACCAAGACCATATAAACATTGTTTCACTTCTGTCAGCGAAATATGCCGATTGAATAGCAGCTAAAATATTATTGACAAATATCGAGTAATGTCCCCAATTTGAAATCAAAATGTCTTTAACCCACTTTAAACTGTCTCTTATCTCTCTTTGGGGTAATAAAGAAGCTAAATCCTTTTGTTTTTTATTCATAGGTTGATGAAAAATGTGTTCATATCTATCCTTAACTCTATAAAACAAATCGACACCAATAGAAAATGGATCTGTGCCTAGTATGATACCAAGTGTAGATATAATTAGGTTATTAAAAATCAAACTTACTTTGATATCTTGACTTATTTCTTCATTTTTTAGTTTGAAACACACTTTCATTTTATTGAGTGTTTTAGATGAAAACCAAGAATAACTCTCTGTAACTAAATCTTTTACCCAGTGAAAACAATGATTTTCCATGGTTAGAATAACCAGCAGATTACTATCATCAGTTTCTGTTTCTATTGGAGTCTCCATAACTTCTAGAAGTTTAAATTAATAAATAAGTTTGTCATTTGGTGATGCTTTTTTATTATATTTTTAGTCTGCTATCAAAACCGATATGATAAAGCTTATTTTTCGTCATTTCCTACTCATAGATTAATTCTATATTCACTGGTGTTGAAAATTTATGAATAAAAAAACTAATGATAGCATAAACTCTAATCATCTTGAGGAAGAAACATTCAATTCCCTTATTGGAAATGTTCTTGATTCGTTGGAAGAATTGAAGGAATTGCAGGAAGATGAAGATTTCCAAATTATTTACAACAAAAATGAAATTTCTTATGAACAATTTTATAGACTTTTCAAACTCATAGAATTCATTCAGGATAGCATCTCACCTTTTCCTATTTTCAGTAAAGAGGAATATGAACAGAATGGAGAAAAACACATTATATTGAAATCATCTGATGAAAAAGGTATTATTCATACTTGTTTCCTTATGTTTACTTTCATTATTGATGAAGATAACTATGTTATTATACCAAGAACCTGCGGTTGTCGAGAAGAAAAGCTATTTTTCTTACTCCCAGCAGTGATGTCTTTAGATTTTTCTAAAATATGGTTTTGTATTATATTAAATGAAAATACACCTAGTGATTTCAAAGCTAGAGTAAATTCGCTTCTTAAAATGTATACTAAACGGAATTATGTAGAAGCTTGGACACATATTGGCTTTATCGCTGAAAAGCTAACAAGACAGATTTATCTGAGAACATATGACGATAGGACAGAGGATGAAGTTAATAGTGATAATTGGAACAGACTTCTGAAAAGGTTACATAATCAGACAGATGATCCCATTATTGAACATGTGGCTTTGTTGTTAGATTCTCTTAGACCTGTTAGAAATGAAATCATACATCATGATTCTAATCCTACATCAGATGATGTTGAATTCGGAATTATCTGTTTACTTAGATTATTTAAATTCTATACTCAAGAAAGCGAATAGATAGATAATTCCAATACCTAGATAATAATTTGTGAAAAACTTGATGGGAATCAATATAAGTAAGGGGAAGGACTATAAATATTCAAAGAATAATAACCTAGAATGCAAGAATTTGAACACTTGAAATTATATGAGGTTTTGTCAAATCTAGAGGACAGAGGATTAAAGAATAAACTCGCAACTCTTGCTGAATTTATATTACAAAGTAATCAAACTCACAAAACGAAATGGTATAAGTCAGTACAAGCAAATGCCAATAGGATCTCAGAAAAGAAGATGAAACTTTTTAAAAACAAATCAATTGCAAAAGCTGAAAAACTCAAAACATTAGAAGATCTTTTGGAAACTGAATCATATTTTACAATGGAGACTCTTGGAAAAACTAAAGTTGAGTTTGAATTTTTCTTGAATTTAATTGTGAGTATGAGTTTAGGCACTGTTCCAAAAATGATGAGAAGAATACTAAAAGGGAATTATGATAGAACTGGAATAAAATTCAAAGATTATCTGAAAGATGGTAAAATCAAGAAAATAATCCAAGAATTATATGATGAAAAACATTTGGACTATCATAAAATGGAAAAAAACGATAAAGAATACATTTTGGAAGTGTATAAACTCGAAAAAAAATACATTTTTGACTTTTTAGATTTCATAGAAGAATATTTAGAATTCTTAGAGAAAGCAAGAAACAATATGTATCATAATTTTACTTTTGTAACCCCTAGAAATAGGGAAGGAATAATGTATCCAGAGAAGTACATAAAAGGAAGCTTACCGTTGTTTGTATTCAACCAAGATCTAAGAAAAGGGTATATTGAAAGATATATGGCGGGAAGGGGGGTAATAAAAGACTATACATTGATGATGAATGTGTGTGTGTTATTGGAAAAGATACCCCTCAATCAATATGCAAGGGGAATCGAACGAGATCAAAGAGTAATACAAGTGTTAGTAAGTCCGGATGGAAAGAAAAGGATAAGCAAATACAATGAAATATTAGAGAAATATGGATTTCCAATGAAAGATTATGAACACAAATCTATGAAAGAAGAATTGAGAAGAAGTAGGGAAGGAAAGAATATAAGAACACAACAAAAGATGCGTGAAGATTTTAGAAAATTTTTAGAAAAATATCCGCCTAAAACAATAAAAAATGGAAAGAATATATAATAAGCAACAAAAAAAGACTTGAAAAAAGAGGAAGAAGTGACAAAGAAAAGGAAATTGTGGTTAGCGGTATAAGAATTGTATCAGAGAGAACAATGTATAAGACTCTTTCAATAACTAGAATAAATTGATCGATACTTCATGAAAATTCGTGTTTAAGTAATTTTTATTCTAGATAAATGTTGGGTATAAATAGTTTTTTCAATAACAAATATTGGAAACAATGAGTAATATAAGTGAACCAGTCAATTTAGAGAGTTTCATTATCAGTTTTTTTAATGGAATGGAAAATTGTTTACTTAGTAGGTATGAAATATCAAAACAGATAAACAATAAAGTTCTTAGTGGGGGATTGAGAGAAAAGTTTATTCAAGATTTCTTAAGAAAAATTCTTCCTGAAAATGTTGGAATAACAGGTGTCGGCGAGATAATAAGTTTTAGATCAAACATTAGTTCAAAAGAAGATCGACCACAGAATGATATCCTCTTGTATAAAACCAATTATCCAAAACTGGAAAACTTCTACCTTCCTGAATCAGTTCTTGCAGTTATCGAAGTAATGACTAAAATTGATAAATCTAGGTTAAGAGATAAGCTGAAATCGGCCCTTCTTCTAAAAAGAGATTATAATTATAATATTGCAGAAAAATCAACAAGTCCCTCAAGACATAATCTAGAAAATTTTCCATATTTGATCTTTGCATATGACTCCACTGAATTGGATAATCTTCAAAAACAATTGATTGAATTAACTTTTGATAAGTACGCGGAAGCCGAAGATATAACGATTGAAGAAAATATGAGGAATAATGAATTATTAACACTCATATTTGAAAAATATAAACCATTAATCGACGGGATTTTTGTTCTCAAAAAAGGATGCATACAAGCATGTACTCTACCAAGCCTCATACACTATACTGGCCAAGAACAAGATATGGAGAAGCCATATATAACAATTAAAGACAAGTATGTAGGGCACCCAATTTCATTATATACTTTATATATCAATATTGTAGAATTAATTAGTGGATATTGTGACTATGAAAGTGGTTTCCTAAAATACTATAGTATTTTTAAATAATTTTTACTTTCTTGAAAAATTTTATAAAAATGGATAGAATTGTATGCAGGAGAATATGTGTAAAAGAAGATGGTGGGCCATCGCGGATTCGAACCGCGGACCTCACGGTTTTTGAGTTACACGCCTGCTAGCGGTTAAACTATCAGCCGTGCGCTCTAACCAAACTGAGCTAATGGCCCTCATTAGCATTTGTTTTGTTGCATCATTATTTTAAAAGTTTTTTCTTATGATTTAGATTAATTAGTAAATCTTATTTTGCTGTCCTCATCTCTGTATCGATTGCTCTACACAGTCAGACAACAAGGACGAATCACGGCGTCCACTGTCCCGGAATTGAATAACAACGGGAATACTTTTCGACCGATATTACCTGCAGCGTTGCAGTCGGCGTTGAGGAGAATATTATACTTCGAACGAAAGAGACCACGATGAAGGCGTTTTCCCAGATACTTACGGTGTTTTCGTAGAGGTTCATTATCTAAAAAACTACACTTGGAGGTATACTCTTCTTCAACTAGCTCCACCCGTATCCCTTGCTCCTCTGCTTTATAGTGGAGTTTCTTAACTAAGGTATGAAAAGGTATGCTGACAAAGTTTTGATTATTTCTCTTCCCCATTTTTACCTTCTGTTTCCAGCCTTTGTTATAGCCTATAACTAAGGTGTCTATATGGTGGTGCAAGCAGTGATTGATCACTAACCTTGATGCTTTATGCAAGTAATTAGTTATAATTCGTTCCCTCTCATCTAATAACTTGCGCAACTTTAACCCACTGAAGGAAAACTTTTGTTTCTTGTATGTTGATTGCAACTGGGCTTTTCGTTTATTATACAATTGGTTGAAAGCTTTCAGTGGTCTACCATTGATGAGGAAGGGTGAACCGACAGTGCTTACACCTGTTATTAGATTGTTCACTCCTAAATCAATAGCAAGGATATTTTTTACGGGTCGGAATGTATGTTTCACTTCCTTCTCGTAGACAATTTCTAAAAGGAACGCTGTTCCTTTGGGGATAAGTCTTGCTTGTTTGACTCTCTCTTTTACCAATCGAGTTGAAATCACTAATCCCACTTGTTTAGGGAAGAAAAGTTGTCCTTCCCTTAGTTTCACTTGGTTGTTAGTGAAATAGAGAATATGTAACCCTCTTTTTCTTTTATACTTTGGAGGTCGGGGAGAAGCAAGAAACTTTTTGGCGTTCTTCTTCCACTCCTTTACAGCTCGGAAGTACCCTTTCCAGTTTTTCACCAGAAATTTTATCGTCTGTTGAGCTGTATGTGCAGGTAAGCTAGTGTAGGTTGGATGGTAACGGAGGATGTCCATCAACTCAAATGCTGAAGTGAAATAATTATTCTTCTCTAGTTGGAATTTGATGATATAATTTGCATAATTATAGAGATTCTTTGCCTTGTGTGCTAGCTACATCAGCGTGACAGATTGTTTCACCCAGATCCGTTCAGTTCGCATGACAAGCATTGTTTATTTAACGCTATTTCTCTATATAAACCTCCAATTTTACTAGTAAAGTTAACCATCATTCTGTTTGTTCTCCATCTTCTGGTTTTCATGTGAATTTCTCTTAACAATGAAAAGTATTAAAAAGATTATAACGGGGAAAGGATTGCTAATATCACAAAAATAACTGTGAATCAGTTATAGGTGATTGACGTCTTACTCCTTAATTAAGGAGCCGAGATTGTTCCTCTATCCTTCTAAACGATAGGGGAACATGGGTGAAAGACGCATTACCGAGGTGAAAGAACAAATGAGTAAAGTACGTAATGTAGGTATTCAAGGAGTCGAACCTCCCGCTACTGAGTGCGATGACCCAAGATGTCCGTTTCATGGGCAACTTCCAACAAGGGGTCGTATTTTTTCAGGAAAAGTTATTTCCGATAAAATGAGAGGCACCGTAGTAATTAGGAGAGATTTCTTGAAGTATGTGAAAAAGTATCGTAGATATGAACGTGCTCACGGAAAGATTTCTGCACACAACCCTCCTTGCCTTAATGTTAAAGAAGGCGACATGGTTTTAGCAGCAGAATGCAGACCACTTGCAAAAACAGTAAGTTTTGTAGTGGTACAAAAACTAAATTAGGGTGTTATCATGGCAAAGAGAAAATCCGTAGGACGAACACAAGTTCATATTACCAAGGGCTTAATTGTAGGAACAAGACTTCGTAGTGCTGATAATTCTGGCGCTAGAATTGTTCAAATAATCGCGGTTAAGAATTATAGAGGAAGACTAAACAGAGTACCAAAAGCTTCTGTTTCTGACATGG
>BPTM01000081.1 GCA_023705945.1 Candidatus Heimdallarchaeota archaeon | reverse complement strand
GGGACACACTTAAACGACGGTTAGAAAGCCTCTGGCAAGTTTAACCAAGTTTCATAACGTGCGTTTATTCATAAATGAAGTTAATCTGCGTTTATTTTACGTTTGCAAAAATCAGAAAAATACGAGAATTGCTTACATCATAATTTTTCTCAATTTAGCTGCTGCATTTTCTGGAAAGATTCCATTAATGAAAGTATCTGTGCTTGTCTCTACCGCACCGAGTAATTTCAGTGAAGAAGTGTTTCTTTGTGGTGAATGAAGTTTAAAGTACAAATGGTAAAAAGAAGAATTTTTGGTATTTAGAGGTGCTTGGTGTAGAGATAGTGAATAACTTACCTCTTTCTCAAAGATACTATTTATAGCAGCAATTAGTTTTGGCAAAAGATCAATTAATAAGTTGAATTCACTTCTCGTCCCTTGATGGAGAAAGTTGTAATGCCGTTTAGGGTAAATATATACATCATACGCATACTTTGCGTAAAATGGAATTAAGGCGATAATACTTTCATCATGATAAACTACTCTAACATCTTTATCAAGTTCTGTTGAGATATAATTACAAACCATACATTCTTTATTTTTCTCGCGATATTGTTGTATTGTGTTAAATTCTCTTTGGATCTCATTTGGTATGAAAGATAAGGCATAAATTTGTCCGTGAGGGTGAATTAGAGTTGCACCCACATCTGTACCATAGTTTTCAAACGGCAGAATATACTTTAAGGAAGGATCTTTACTATTTTCTTTAGTTGCTGTCATCCACACTTCAAAGATCTGCATAATATTGTCGGGTGATAATGATAGAAACTTCGAATCATGTTTATCAGTATAAACAACTAATTGACAGCTGCCATAACCATTTATTTTCTCATAAAATTCTCCCATTTTATGTCGTTTTATTTCTCCCTCTGTCGAAAGAGCAGGAAACTTGTTATCCAAACATAAAGGTTTGGTAAAACTTGGTACTTCTTTAGAACCTATACATAAAGGACATTCACCCTCTTTCCTGTCTGGTCTAGTCTGTCTTTTCTCTGAAAAAATTACCCATTCTCCTGTAAATGGGTTCTTTCTTATCTCACGGGATGTCATTTGAGTTATGATTACCTTATATTTATTTAATAGCTTCGGATGATTATGGATAAAAGAAGCTTGAAATTGCTCCCAAAATCTTTTTATGTTCAATCTATTGTTTTGACTTGTGTATTCAACTATAATTTTACATGCCAATCTTCAATATGCAGAGATTCCTGTTGATGAAATCCCTAATATTGTTGAACAAAGTTATATTCCAGTTCTTACCCTACTTCTTGAGATACCAAACATTGCAGTTGTACTCAACTTCACAGGTGTTACTCTAGAAATTCTTCATAATGAATATCCTGAAGTTATAGAATTATTGAAAGAAGGTATCGAGAAAGAGAAATTTGAGTTAACAGGATGCGGTTATTCTCACCCCATATTCCCATTGTTACCAATTGAAGACATTTATAAACAAATAGAGTTTAATCTTGAAGTTCTTGAAAAAACATTGAATTATGTGCCTAAAGGGTTTTGGCTTCCCGAATTAGCTTACGATCCAACACTTCCAAAAATTCTGAAAGAATATGGTTTCTCGTACATGTTCATTGATGATGAATTATATAGAATGAGTTCACCCTTATTGAATGACGCCAACCCGTACAATACCGATTATTATTCTGCTACTCATTATGTAATAGATTTCTTAAAGGCTAAAGGAATATTTAGAAAAATTATTTTCTTTAGAAGGGCAATAATAAGGATGAGAAAAATACTCAAAAGTACTGAATTTGATCCCGTTGAAATAAAGGGAGCTAAAGGCACTATTACAGGTTTAAGAGTTCCTCAAAGTTGGTCAGTTTTCACAAGTGCTAGCCTCATGAGTTATCCATTTTTATCAATAAAAAACGTGACAAAAACAATCTCAAGATTCCGCAAACAAACTGGTCTGGTAATCCCATACGGGACAGATATAGAATTTTTTGGATACAGAAGCTTTGTAGATGGAAAACTAATTGCACCTGAATCTCTTAGAAAACTATTGATTAGGATGACGAATATAGACGATAATTCAATGATATTACCATTGAAATATCTGGAAAAGAATAAACCTTCAGAAATTGGGTATATGAAAACTGGAAGTTGGGCACCTGATAGAAGATTAGATTTGTGGACTAAAGATGAAGATAATCAAAAACTCGAGCGTCTTTGTGATGAGGCAAGATGGTATATTAATCAATTAACCCCAGAAGAAATCAATGATGATTTATGGAAGCATCTTTTGATGGCTGAAAATAGCGACGGAAGAGGATGGGATCCAATTCCTGAGAGAAGATTGTATTGTTTCAATCATGCCCTTGAAGCGCTTAAAATAGCAAAAAGCAAGTATCTAGAAAAAATGTACTCAAAGAAGAAGTAAGAAATCAATCAAAGAACAGCAATCTTTATAATAATATTACCTAATACCTTTCTTATTCAAATTATCGAATCTATTAGTGGGGCTTATGGAAATAGAAATATTCATTCATGAGGAAAATTGTAATCATTGTATACCTACATTGAAATTCTTAACAGCTGTTATTGGGGCTCTTAAGACTGATGAAATAAAGGTTAAAGTTCACCAAGTTAACAAGAATAGAGAAACAGCTGAAAAGAGAGGAATTCCACTAAACCCCCTACCTGCAATTGTTCTTCCATCTGGATGTATTATAGCTGGATCTTTATCTCATGATTTGATTGGAGTTTTGATATGTAGCTTACTTTCTAAATCAAAAGTACCAGTTCAATCTGTTGATAAATTTGAACTTAACAAGAAGGAAGCTTTAATCCTATTGAATCTTGCATCAGCAATGATAGAATACCAAGCTGCATATACATTACGAAGAGATCGTTCCTATACCTTTGTTATTAAAGAATCAACAGACCAAGTTCCACTTGAAAGATATAAACAATTATCTAAGAATTCAAAGATGATGGTTCTTACAAACTTCGATATATGTCCAAGCAGTAAATTATATGAGCTAGGATTAGATTCAAACGTTTACTTGGGTCACATTATACGAGACAATATAATTCTAAGTGCAAATCTAATTATCTGGAGAGAAAGAGCCAATCATGTTAGTTTCTTTAGAGTTAAGAGATCTAATGGAGACAAATACGTTGGTACGTGCTCTTGTTTGCTAGGTGATGGGAAACAGATGATCAGAGAATTCTTTAAACCATTATTTTTAACAGCTGCAACTATTGAAGATGATGGAACAAAAGGATTAGGTCAAAATAGAATAGTTGCTAACGTAAAAGAGGTAAGTACTGATTTAGATCAGTTAATAAGAAGATAACGAGTTTTTAGAATTTCTTTTTCAAAACTCCAAACCCATCGCAAAGACCGTACTTAATCATACATTCTTCGCTTTTTGTTATATAATATTTGCAATATCCTCCCATAATTTCTTCATATTTCTCACAGGTAGCATTCGATTTCTCATCTTTAGAATCAGTTGAACTAGGTGGTAAAGGAATGTCTACCATTTTTATAACCTTACAAAATAGTGAAGCCAATTGACGTATTTAATTTTTTGTATAGAGTTATTGATCATCTTAAAACGTAATTAGGGTTTAATCTTTCGCAATTAATACAGGTTTCATCATACTTACCCAAAGGACAACCACAGCCAGTACAAACAAATGGTTTCTCATCATTTTTTGATTCTTTTTTCTCGGTTGATGATTCCTTATTATGTTCCATATTAAACATATAGAGTACACAATGGATAATAATTTTTGGGAGAAATGTCTAACTTTGCAAAAATACGTCTAGTAGGAAATTTTATTATTGAAAGTGTTGCATTTAGTTGTTAAGAGATAAAAAAACGTGAGGCTAAATTATGGTACAACTTACAGTAAAAATCGAAAAAATATTAGATTCAGAGCCTAACTATGTTTTAATTAATTCTGATTTAGCTAAGAAATATGATATAATGCCTGGGCAACTTATAGAATTAACCCCACATAATATTGGAATGAAGGTTTATACAAGTGATAATTACTCTGAGCAGCATTTAGGAATATCAAGTAAAACGTCTATTGAGTATGGTATTCACAAGGGGGATGAAATTTCTATTAAAGAAATCTCCAATGAAAAGATTATACACCTACTCCATAAGAAGATGAGAGGAGAGCCCCTCAAAGACGATGAAATTAATTCTATTTTTGATTCAATTGATAAAAATCTAATGCATCCAACTCAAATTGCAGTTTTAATGTCATTGTTTCAAGTTCAAGGTTTATCACTTGAAGAGACAACTGCTATTGCAAAAGCAATAATTAGCACATCACAGATTCTGCATCCTAAAAAGAAACCTGTTGTAGACAAACACAGTATTGGGGGAATAGCTGGTAACAGGATAACACCTGTTATGATTCCTATTCTTGCAGCTGCAGGTTTAACAATACCTAAGGTTTCAACAAGAGCTATAACCTCACCAGCTGGAACAATAGATACCGTTGAATTATTGATGCCTTGTGAATTAACTTTAGAAGAAATGACAGAAGTAGTTGACAGTACTGGAGGATGTATTGCAAGCGGAGAAACGGTAGGATTGGCAGCTGTCTCAGATAAGAT
The DNA here is from genome assembly GCA_023705945.1 of Candidatus Heimdallarchaeota archaeon. GTDB lineage: Archaea > Asgardarchaeota > Heimdallarchaeia > Heimdallarchaeales > Heimdallarchaeaceae > UBA460. Next base: position 4,599 of record BPTM01000081.1, on the reverse strand, counting down.
AATATCTGTTTTAGAGACAGTAAAGATAGATCCAAGAGAGTTCATGGTTGCTAGTATTTTATCAAAGAAGATTGCAGCGGGATCAGAATATGTTCTCATAGACCTACCAACAGGGAAAGGTGCAAAGGTTATTCACAGAGAAAATGCCCAAGAATTGGGGGGATTATTCACAACAATTGGATATACACTTAAGCTCAAACTTGATTGTATAATCAGTCCAGGAGATAGACCAATTGGAAGCATGATTGGACCAGCATTAGAAGCTAGAGATGTTCTGCAAATTTTAACAGACCAAACTGGAAGTAATGATCTAATGAGAAAAGCTCTATCTTTATCTGGAATCATTTTAGAAGCTCAAAACTGGTGTCCAAGAGGTTATGGTTTTGAGTATGCAGAAGAAGTTCTAAGAAGTGGAAAAGCTATTACTAAATTTAGAGAGATTGTAGGAGCTCAAGGTGGGGATGAGAAAATCAAGGTAGATGATCTACCTGTTGCGAGCTATATTGATGCAATATATGCAAAAGATGACGGAGTTGTTTATGGTGTTGAGAGTGCAGCAGTTTCAGCTATTGCAAGACAAGCTGGAGCTCCAAGTGATAAAACTGCTGGAGTTCATCTTAAAGTGAAAAGAGGAAACAAATACAACGAAGGTGATACTCTTTTTGAAATCCATTCATCTTCTGAAGGATTACTATCTTCAGCAATTAAGCTAGCAACTTCAGACTTTCAACCAATAGATACTGAAAAAATGATACTTGAAGTGATTCGCGGTCCAAAGGAGCTATAGAAGTTAAAATGGATGATCCAAGTGATGTAACAAGCTGTTACAAAATTTGTAGAAAAACACCAAAATTATCTGCTAATGATCTATTTGAACTTATAAAAGAAAATCAAAGTAATACTATCTCTATCCAAGTTATTGACCCAACATGGATAGTAAGCAAAAAACATCTTCAAGCAGCTGTATATCACACATTAAAAGCATTCAAAAACAGGAGAAATATCGCGAGAAGAAGTGAAACAGAACTGCTTATCCGTCTTTCTGGGTTCAGACAGATAAAGAATGCAGTTAAAGTATTTGGAATAAACGATCAAACTAATACCTTACTTTTTATAGCATTTGGTGGAACTTGCAAGGAAAATGAATCAATCTTAGAGCGATTTTTCTCCAATACAGATTTAGAACAAATAGAAAATGCAGAATTACCCATAACGGATATTCAAAAGTTACTTGAATATTATGAATGTGAGAAAGACTCTATTTTGTTAGAAAAAAAGGTTCTAGAAAAAATAGCTGTAGTGGAGATTTCCTAACATTTAGGATGGTATCCATGCACTCAGAAGTTTCATTCCCACATTTACATATTGTTTGACAATTTCAGTAATTCTCTCCAACTGTTCTTTTTCTTTACTAGGTGTTGAGAATAGAATAGGTTTGATTTTATGTACCATACTAGATAATGAGCCGATTCCAGCGGTACTATATGCGCGTTTTCCACTACCAGTACGATAAACTTTGTCTGATTCAACTAATAATTTGTTGTACCAAAGGGGGTGAGCACTCATAATTTTGAACCCATCTTCATGTTGATAAGAAGTAGGATTAGTGATATGCTGATTGAATCTATCTAAAGCATTTTTGTTTGGGTGGAAAACGTTCCTACTGATAATTCCCCTAACATATGTTTGAACTGTTTCAGCTTGTTCAATGATGTGGAACGGAAGAATTGTTGATACCTCTGTAATCGTAGCGTCAATTTTATCTGAGCGGTAAATTTTCTCAGCTGTGTATATTCTACCTAAAATATCTAAGGGTAAACAAACACCATTTATTTCAAAAAAATCTTCTAAGTAGTTTCCTTTATCAACAGCAAACTCTGTATAATAAATCCCTGGACCAAAAATTACTGAAATTCTTTCATCTGTAATTTCCTTAAATGTTTGAGTTTCATCAGTTAACATAATGATTGTATCTCTTCGCAAATCAACAACTGGGCGGTTCAAATAGATGCCTTTTGTTGGTGTGTTAATCAGCTTTGTCCATGAGGTTATGATCATCAAGGAGTTTAAATGACGATCTTCCATTTCCTGTAATCTCATGCCCTTTTTTTTAGATTCTAGCTCTATGATTTCTGTATCAACTCTCTTTAGAATATGTTCAGCTTCAACTAATCGTCTAGGATATCCCTCATCAGACATAAATGCGATCAGCTGACGAACAGGGATTTCTCCTGTGTCAAAATCGTAAAGGTTCCCTCCAGCGCCATAATACTGTTTTAAAAGTTCTAGTAAGGCAATTTTCTTATCTATCTTCTTATAAGCATCAGAATCTACAACGTCTAGTGACATGTCTTATACAAACTTCCAATTTAATTTTATTAGTTTAACTATTGTACTATTAGTCAATATTATAGTTTTCAGTTAGCGTAACGTGGATTTTGTAGGGTATCTACTTGTTTCTATTAGATAAGATGCACTTTTTATTGCAAATTCTAATGAATCCACCACAGAACTTGAATTTAAAATCTGGTGTAAGAAAGATCCATTGAAGCAATCTCCAGCACCAACAAAAGTTTTCTTATGCGTAATATTTCTTGTTTTTAATTCATAATTTTCTTTTCCATAGAATTTTACAGAATCAGAAGTATGGAAAATTAGAGGTATTTTTAGAAAATCTGCTATCTCTTGAGGTGATTTCTTAAGATAATTTTTCAATGTTAACAGCTCATGTTCATTTAGAGAGAGATATTTTTCTCCACTTAATTTTGCAGTGGTTTTTAGTATTTTGATAAAATCTGCAAGCCTTACATAATTGCTAATATCTGAAGGATCAATGAACATTATTCCCTCGAAACTAGTATCTTGAAAAAGGCTAATTTTTGAATCGATATCTATTTTCGAATCGAAAACATAAGGATGTTCTGGATCAACTAAACAAAGAAGCAAAGAACTTATCCATTCGATAGAAGTGCTGTTCAGAGCAACGTTACTGATATTCTTCAGTTTACTTCCGCGATAAATGGATGCTAAGCGTTCGGTCAAGTGGTCAGGTGATAGATTGTTCTTTACTGAATTGAACTGTATTTCCCCCTCATTTAGATTAAGTATTGAAGTGTAATTTACTTTGGCATTATCTATAGGTTCTATTTTCAACGGGATTTTGTTCATCAAAACAAGATTCTCAAAGAAATCTGAGGAAGCACCTACAAATGTAACTTTCCTACCTAAATTAGCTAGTGTACGACAGAAATTGAATCCATTACCACCAGGTATGAATTCTATATCAGTCTTAGTATGATGAGACCCTAGATCAGGAAATCTATCAATTAGATTATCATTAGCGTCCAATGGACGAATGTTGATATCTACAAAAGTTAAATCAAACCCACCAAAGATTTGCTCATCATTCACCATATGTTTCCTCTCACATTTTCTCTAATTTTTCAATACCCATTACTTCGAACAAGCTTTCTAAGCATTTACTTATTGAAAATACTATTATAACTCTAGACTTGATTAATTTGGGATTTTTTGCTTTTAATACTGGACATGCGTCGTAGAATTTGTGAAATGCTGAAGCAAGTGAATAAGAGAAGTTGGCTACAGAATCTGGCCTTAATGACTTCGCTGCTTTAATCAGGATTGAGGGTAGTTCTTCCATTAATTTAACCAGTTCCCATTCTGCTTGTTTTTCTATTATTAGATTTTCTTTTTCAGTAGATTCAAGGATCTTTTGAACATCTATACCATGCTTTGAAGATCTACTAAGAATACTTAATGCTCTTGCATAGGAATATTGCAGAAAAGACCCTGAATTTTCATTTGGATCAACTGCTTTCTTTACATCAAAAGCTACAGATTTTTGTGGGTCCATTTTAAGGATATGATATTTGATACTACTTGCAGCAATTTTATTTGCAATATTTTGTTGCTCTTCTTCAGAGTAATTCCTCTCTTCAATGATTGTTTTGATTTCCTCTTGAGCTAAAAGGAATAATTCATCTGGTGTCACATAATCAAATTCTCTTCCAGCCATCTTTCTACCAATGAGAGATACATATTCATAATCAAAATGATGGATTCTATCTGCGGTATCTGTTCGATTTAAACCATAAAGTGCTAACCGGACTGATAATTGAGGTAGTTGCTGCATTTTAGCAATAACATTATAGCATAAAGAAGCATTGAATTTCTCTAGTTTATGAAGATGATAGACTATATCTCGGCATGGATAAAGTGTGATGCCTTCTGAGTTTATTATTATGGAATCAGGAATTTCATAATTTATCGAGTGCTTTGTTTTGTATCCTAATTCTTCAGCAATTGTGTCATTTAATAAAAGACGAGCTTTTCCATCATGTCTTAGGTATTGCTTGCTTTCCAATTCAGCTAACATAGTTTGAACTTCGCCTGACCAAGCAACATCTGATTCCCAATCAAAATCATCATGATATATTTCAAACAGGTTTAAGGTCTCCACATGTCCGTCTAAAGCCATTTTTGTAACTTCTCTAAACTTTTCAACAATTGATTTATCCTTACCTTCCTGATAGAGATCGGAAGAGCACACGTCTGAACTCCAGTCACGTGAAACGATCT
>BPTM01000080.1 GCA_023705945.1 Candidatus Heimdallarchaeota archaeon | reverse complement strand
TTCTGAAAGGGTAACACATAACGATTTCTTGCGACATCTTCAAATGCGGACATATCCGTTTGATAATCGGATAAAACATTAAATTCGGTGAAAGTATTATCATATATTTTTTTACCATCAGCCATAATTTGAACGGAATATACCGCATTTGCCACATCTGCTGGAGGCGTAGAATCGGATAGGAATATAATTTCTTGTATAGCTCCACCGTGTTTCTCATTATAAATATCTAAAGCCCCTATAATAGTTTGGTTAGGGTATTCAAACATAAATGAAGTATATCGGGCTGCCCCACCTAAAAGTGCATCTATATCAATACCAACTTCAGGATAGATTCCTACTACTCCTTCGGGCTGAGCCTTCATCTGTATTACCATTAATCGGTTGGTAATCTTTTGGGCTTCCAATAATTCGGACAATAAGATTTGATTTTTTCTTAGAAGTTCATCAATTTGGGTATATCGATCAATTAAAGATTTTGTTACTAACGCCATAATTAAAGATTATATTGTTTTAAAATAATTTAAAATTAGTGGAAAAAAAAAGATTTTAATATTTTATAATAAATCTTTGTGGCGATGTATTCATAAGTTCAAAAGTTTGCTTACCTATCGTCGATAATTTTTCCTTTATAGTTTCATAATGAATCTTTGGCGGGATTTTAATGAGATTGGAATTATGCTTTAGATATGCACATCCTTCTGGATAACCACCATCTTTTATTTCTACAATAATTGGTGTGCATCTTTTATTTTTCTTAAATCGTTCTTTATGAACGGTGCAGGTTTTAGTTTTCAGGTCAAGAAATTTACAGGGCTGATTCGGGAGTATAATATTATAGCCCTCAATAACCTCACTAATATGACAACATAAGCCTTTTATATTGTCGGGGCATTTCTTACATAGATTTCTATGCCGATCTATAAAACCTAATATAGAATTTAAGAATCTCATTAAATAAATAAAAGAAAAAAAAGTTTAAATATATTTTGGGGGTTATATCAGTTTATCAATTATGCTTGCTGTGTGCCAAAGGGTATGTAACTAATTATTACCTTAAGAGCATTTCCTACTGCATTAGTAGCTTGAATCTCACTACTAGTATAAATACTAAACTCACCTGCACCTGGAGCTGTAGCACGTTTCTGTTCATGAACGGGCTCAAATGTTATTACTACACCTGTTGTATTATCCATTGCATATATTGCTAGGACTGGATGTCCTATCCTCAAATCTATCTTGGGAGCATATTGAGGTAATGTAATAACACTGGGATTTGCTCCAGTACCATCAGCCGTCATTATAATTGGTTTTCCATCAACATTTGCCATATTTGGGGTTATTGCCATTTTCTATTTACCTCTTTAAGCTTGCTGTGTGCCAAATCCTATGTAACAAATTATTACTTTCAAAGCATTACCCGCTGCATTACCAAGATGCACCACAGTACTACTCTGAATGGCAAACTCAGTTGCACCAGGAACGGCAGTACGTGCTTGTTCAAGATTAGGCGTATATATAGCTGCCGTAAATGCTGTATTATCC
>BPTM01000079.1 GCA_023705945.1 Candidatus Heimdallarchaeota archaeon | reverse complement strand
AAGCAAGCACTCTTTTGAGATCAGTTGATACCAGCGCACCAATTGCAGCTAATACAGTTGATACTCCAGCAACCACCATGAGTATAGTATAGAATACTTGTACATTCCATATTGGGCTGAAACGAGCAACAAGATATATACCTGCTTTAACCATTGTTGCAGCATGAATTAGTGCTGAAACAGTGGTGGGACCTTGCATAGCATCAATATCCACAGTATCTCCTGAACTTAACCAGGATTGGAGTGGAAATTGTGCGGATTTTGTTATTGGTGCAAGTACTAATAGAATGCTCATCACAACACCTATACCAGGCGCAACATTGAAGGTATTAGTTGGATCATTGATTAGTATATTGTTATTTTGTGTATAAGCCCATGCTAAAAATGCAAGCAGACCTACATCACCTATACCAGTCATGATCAAAGCTTTAATTCCGCTTTTTGCAGGTTTCTCTCCTTTTTCACCTTTTTTCATGTAGAAGTGACCGATTAGGAAACAAGAACATAGACCAACTAATTCCCAGCCTAAGAATAGGAATATCATATCAGAGGCGAAAACTAGCAGTAACATTCCACCAACAAATAGTTGAATGAAGAACCAGTATCGGGGTTTGTGTTTATCTTCACCCATGTATTCCAGTGAGAAGAATGCAATTAACATGCTTAATATTGAAACAATGAGCCCCATTAGGACTGAGAGTGAATCTAGGTAGAACCCAGTTTGTACAGAAGTTACTGACCAATTTAGCAAATTGAACGTCTCGTCTATTGGAGTACCGTCAAATAAACTAAATGCTATAACTGCTGAAAGTGCTGAGATTCCGATTGTACTAACACTAAAAATGTCACGTATAGCTGACCATTTCTTCAATAAGAGTGAAAGAAAAGCACCAGCTATTGGGGCAACAATGGCGATTATTGTAAATATTACTTCTATTTCCATTTATATCACCTTTTTAATGTGGACATTTCGTCACTATCAACACCCTTTGTATGTCTATAGTTATTGATGACGATTGCGAGTCCAAGCGCAATTACAGCAGCTCCAACAGCAAGTGAAATCAATGGGAATATTTGTGCAAATTCCTTGAATTCGTTTGATCCATTTGCTATAATTTCTGTACCAAGTGCGATAAAAGCAACATTAATTGATATTGTCATGATTTCAATACCCATTAAGATTTTTATCACATTTCTCTTTCCTAATATAGCGTATAAACCTACACCAAATAGGATAATTGCTAAAATTAGTAAGTGAAGTTGTTCAATCATGCTTTTATCTCCTCCTTTGTTTTCTTCCTGTTATGTTGCAGGAAGAGTGTTCCGATAGCTACAGAAGTTACAAAGAAAAGAACTCCTTGGAGAATAACATCAGTTGTTCTATCTCTCCATAATATAGTGAAGATTTCTGATGGGTCACTAACATCGCCAACAATATTAGTAATACCAGATTGTGTGATTACAAATATTAACAAACCAACTATTACTGCTACTGAAACTAAAGCGAGTATAGTTCTCAATAAATCAAAGGATTCATCTTTTTGTTTCTCAGTAAGAGCAACTACTACTATGAATAGTGCAGTAAAACCACCACCATAGACAATCAATTGTATCCATGCTATGATTAGTGCACCATATGTGAGTAATACTGCCCAAACGAAGAAATTCATGGCTATCAAGCTAATTACTGAAACCATAAGATTCTTGCTTTCAAGAGCAACAATAGCTGCAACAATAGCTAATATCATTAGAATATAAATTGCTACTAAACTCATTGTTTTATACCTCCTTCAAAGATTGGGTCAATTGCGTCTCTTGCATATTTCTTCTTGACAGCTACTAAAACTGTAATCAATGTAATTCCAGTGTAGATTAGAGCAGCGCCGATTAGAGGAGCAGCAACAGCAATTTCTCCTGAAATGAAGAATGCGGTCGCTAAGATAAAAACTGCAACATCAAAGAGAACAAAGAAAGCAATAAACACAAATGTGTCAATGAAGATTTTTCTTGGTTTGGCCATCATAGAACCTTCTCCGCTTGCGAAGAGATCCAACTTCATCTTGCTCTGTGTGGGGGGTTGAGTTCCGAGAATCTTTCTAACTCTCTTACTTATTAGCCATATAGCTAATACAACAAGAAGCGAAACTGATAGATCTATTATTAGTGCATAATACCATTCCATACTTATGCGCCTCCTAATAATTTGAACCCTAAGGTTAACATCAAGGCAATAATGGCTAAAGGCAATACTTGTTTCCAAGCTAATCTTACAGATTGATCAATTCTTATACGAGAAATGAGTGTTCGTAAGAATGACATTACTGCTATTACTAGAATGAGTTTTATCAAGAAGAATAGCAAATGCAAAATGCCATCAACGAAGACTATCCCAGTCAAGTCAGCGGGACCAATGTATGGACCACCTAGAAATAGTGTAACGATTAAACCGCCTATGAAAAATGCGCCAATTCTTTCACCAAGATGGATCAGAGCATATCTCCATCCACCATATTCGACCTTCCAACCATCAGCAAGCTCAGTATGAGAAAGAGGAGAATCAAACGGAAATACTTCCAATTCTGCCATCATAACTATTACAGAAATAACTAGAGCTATAACTATACCAATTATGTAAAGTGGCTGTTCTCCAATAACTCCATACAGGTTCTTACTTATGTAAGCTAAATTGAATCCTGCCTCTGGGTCTCCAATTCCCACAATAAGGATTGGAACTAGTAAGCTAAATCCAAGGGGTATCTCGAAGCTTAATGCTTGGAGAAGTGATCTTGTAGAACCTGTTTGAGCAAAGGGATTTTTAGTGACGAAACCTAAGAAATAGATTAACATTCCATAGGATAGTAGTATCAGCAAGACAAAGAATACGTCATATTCGAATGATGCAAAACCAGCAACAAGCCCAGCTTCATTTAATACAACTATCGGAATCATTAGTGCTCCGGTTAGTGCTGTAGCTATAAATGCTATTGGTAGAACAGTCATCCAGAATTTACTTACTCCTCGTGGAATAATCGATTCTTGAGCTGTTAATTTTACTATGTCATAAAGTGGTTGCAAGAATGGTGGTCCTTTTCTATTTTGCCCCCTGGCGTATATCTTTCTATCCAACCAATCAATGAACAAACCCATTAAAACGATGAATATGATACCGGGAACAGTTATCATTAAAATAATTTCTAACCACATATCTATTTAATCCTCCATTAAGGATTATCTTTTGTTAGTTCACCACGTAACCCCTAATAGGGGTCACAAGTGCGACATTGATAGTGAATAAGAGCTAATTTTTAAGGTTTATCGTTAGTAGTTGGCTAATAAAATAGGCATTTCATTGTGATTAGAGTAGTATAAGTAAATATCCGTAAGACTGAGCTTTTTTCTAACTTAATTGAATCTTTTTAGCGCTTCTAAATAGACTTGACCTATAGAAATACCGCCATCCCCAGGAGAAATTTTCTCGTTAGTAAACACTTTTCTTCTTTTTATTTCCACAGTTTTTACAATCTCATCTGTGATTATACTATTCAAGCAGACTCCTCCTGAAACCAAAATTTTTGAGATATTTCTTTGATCAGCTATGGAATTAACAACTTTACTAATGACAGTCCCAAGAGCTTTTTGAGTTGAGTATGCCAATCTTTCTTTTGAGATGGTTTTACCTAAATCTATCAGTTGGGGAAATACTTGACTAATTAGTATCTCATGTCCATCCTTTGTTTCTTTGTATGGGATTTCTAATCCTATAGGGTCACCACTTGTTTTTCCTCTTAAACTATATCCTTCTAATCTTATAGCTGGCTCACCTTCATACGTTTGTTCTCCACATATACCAAGAAAAACACTAACAGCATCTAGGAATCTACCTGTACTAGTTGTTTTAAATCCTATAGGGAAGACATCTTTCTCAAGTTGATTGAGAACAAATTCTACTTCCTCTTTTCCTTTAGGAAGAGTATTAACTAAATCTGCTGTGATATCAATAATTTCCTCTTTTTTGAAATTATGTGATAACAAAGAAAGAAGGCTTCGAAGAGGATATTTAGTTGCAAGGTCTCCTCCAGGTAGACTGAATTGCTCAAGTTGCCCAACTCTTTCTAAAGCTGTAATCGGCCCACAGAATATTTCTCCCCCCCATATTGATCCATCTCTTCCATAACCTGTACCATCTAAAGCAATGCCTATTACCTCTTCCTCAGGATGAATTTTTTGTTCCAATGCAACGCTTGCGATATGTGCTTCGTGGTGTTGATACGCTGTGTGTTTTTCAATATCAAATAGATTAAGAATCTCGTCAATGCTTGTTGAGGTCATATATTGAGGATGCATATCATATGCTACAGTATCAATTTTAGAGTTATATAGATTCAATAAGTGCTCTATTGCTTCTATCATATATTCATATGTTTCTAACAATGTAACTGTGCCAATGTGTTGAGTTGGGATGATTCGTGTTCCTTTCATTAATGAGGGTATAAGATGCATCTCTGCTCCAATACCAAGTATGATGTTGTTCTTTATGTCTATGTGAGAAATTAGTGGTTCAGGAACCCATCCTCTTGACCTGCGAATGAATTTATATGAGAAGTTTTTCCCTAGTTTATTTATTCTTATTACAGTATCATCATTTCTTTGGTATATTTTCCTGTCATGTAGTAAGAAATAATCAACATAGGGTAACTTTTCCATGATTTCATCGTTATCTATGAACATAGGATAATTAGAAGGATTGGCACTAGTCATGACTATCGTAGGTTCACCCATTTCTCTTAGAACCATGTAATGTATACCTGCATAAGGCAACATTACTCCCACATTATGCAAACCAGGAGATACCCATTCAGACAAATAATAGTCTGAGTTTTTCTTCAGAAGCACAATTGGTTTTCTAAAACTAGTGATTAGTTTTTTCTCTTCAGAGTTTAGTTCTGCAAATTCCTCTATGGAAGGGATATCCTTGGCCATTATTGCAAATGGCTTGAACTTCCTTTTACCTTTAGCTTCTCTTAGTTTTAGGAGAACATCATTTTTCATGGTTGAGCAAGCTATGTGTGTTCCTCCAATCCCCTTTATTGCAACAAGTTTGCCTTTCTCTATTTCTTTTGATACAAATTGTACCATTTCTTTGTTATTTGGAAATGATATCATTTCCCGGTTCGATGAATACAGTGTATATGTTGGACCACAATCTGCACAGCAAGTTGTTTGTGCGTGAAATCGTCTATCTTTTGAATTTTCATAATCTCCTTTACATGATTGACAGAAAGGAAAGTCTACCATAACTGTATTTGGTCTATCATAAGGTAACTTTTCTATTACAGTGTATCTAGGACCACAATCAACACATGCGTTAAAGGGATAATCCTTTCGTCTAGGATCATTAGATTCTAATTCTTCGACGCACTTGTCACAAATAGTTATATCAGGTGGGAGGTAAGAAAATCCCGTACTTTTTCCTGTACTTGAACTTTGAGCAATTTCAAATTTCGTGAACTCAGTTAGTTCCTTTAGCCATTCAATCTGAAAAGATTCATATGTACTGAGTTTTGGTTTATTCGTTTTCAATAATTCAATAAATCTCAAGAGAGTTTCTTTTTCTCCTTGAGCAACGATCTTTACTCCAGCGTCACCAAGATTCATAACATGCCCTTTGACATCAAGATCTGAAGCCAAATTGAAAACAAATGGTCTATAACCTATTCCTTGAACAATTCCAGCAACTAAAATCTCACAACTATGTTCAGACATTATCATGACCTTGGATTAACATACTCTTGGAATGGGTTCTCCTAAAGGTTTTCTTAACAATCTGTGACCGCCTATTGATGTACGAACAACTACCTTTCCTTGATATTTATCTGTGGCTTCACCAATGATTCTAGCATTTACTCCTAATGGGTGCTTTTGGATTGTTTCTAGAACTTCTTCTGCTTTATCAGGCACAACAGCAAGAACTGCCATACCTTCAGATGAAAGAGAAAACATATCTAACCCTAAAAGTTCACAAACGCCATTAACTTCAGGATGTACAGGTATTGCTTCTTCTTCGAGAAGTAGTCCAACATTAGACTTTGCTGAAATCTCATTGAGGGCACTTCCTAGTCCTCCTCTTGTTGGATCCTTCATGGCATGAATTACTCCAGTTTCTGCGATAGGGAGAAGCATTGATACCAGAGGAGCTACATCGGATTTCAAATCAGTTGTAAGATTAATTCCTTCTCTACCTGCTATTAGTGCTGCTCCATGTTTTCCTGGATGACCCGTTATAATGATTTTGTCACCAATTTTTACATTATTATCTGCTATAACATTCGGCGAGGTTCTTATACCAATCCCAGTTGTACTGAGATACATAATGTCTACCTGACCTTTGGGTAACACTTTAGTATCTCCCGCAATCACTGCAACATAATTTTGCTCGCAAGTTCTAGCAAAGGAGGATATCACTTTCTCAACAGTGGAATATATGGTGCCTTCTTCAATTAATACGGCACATGTAATAGCTATGGGTTTCCCCCCCATCATTACAACATCATTAATTGTGCCAGTTGCAGCCAACATACCAAGATCTCCTCCAGGGAAAAATATTGGTTCAACTGTATGAGAGTCTGAACTGACAATAAGAATAGAGTCTTTGGAAATTTGGATTGTAGCCCCATCATCTTGTTCATCTGCCCCTATCCCACCATCAACTGATTTGTTCTTGTAAATATTAATCAACGAGGATAGAAAAGTATCCATTAGTGAACCACCAGCTCCATGATTCAACTCAATGATAGTATCCGGTTTCATGCCAAATACAAAGTTTTCTAGGTCTTTTTAAATATGAAGATTTAGTTATAAATTTCTTACTCAAAATTTATGTAGCTTCCTTTAAAATAATCTATAAGGAGATTGTCAAAGTATGGCAGCAAGCAGGGATTTAGACAAAGCGAAAGAAGCTTACAAAGAAAAAGACGTAGAAAAAATGATTGAAACCCATTCCACAAAAGCCCCAGAACGTCATCAAATAGAGGCGGGAAAATATGTTAAAAGTTTAATTTACGGTGGTGTCGATGGAATTATTACAACATTTGCTATTGTTGCAGGTGTGGTCGGAGCTAATCTTGAATTTAGTGCCATACTAATTTTGGGTTTTGCTAATCTTTTAGCTGATGGTCTTTCAATGGGGATAGGCGATTACCTAAGTTCAAAATCCGAACGAGAATATGAACAAGGGGAAAGAGAAAGGGAAGAGTGGGAAGTTGAACATTATCCTGAAGGCGAAAAGAAAGAGATGATAGAAATATATGAAGATAAAGGGATGAGCTCAGAAGATGCTAAAATTATAGTAGATACTCTCTCTAAATATCCTAAAGCATGGGTAGATACAATGATGTCAGAGGAGTTAGGTATAATTGAAACAGATGATTCTCCAGCAAAAAATGGTGTGGCGACTTTTCTATCATTTGCTCTGTTTGGTCTTGTTCCATTAATAACATATGTAGTAGCTCAGTTGGTACCTTATCTAAGAGATAATCCATCACTGTCTTTTCTACTAGCTTGCATTCTAACTGGGATAACTCTTTTTGTTCTAGGAGCCTTGAAGGTGAAAGTAACAGGAAAGAACTTTATCCGATCAGGATTAGAGATGTTAGCACTAGGCGGAATTGCAGCAGCAGCAGCATATGGAATAGGTTTTGGATTAAGGGCTCTTATTGGCTAACTATGGATTAAAAAATACAAAGAAAAGAATGGAGCTGAGACCGGGATTTGAACCCGGGAGTCTACTGACAATAGATTAGCAATCTACCCTCATACCACTTGAGTATCTCAGCTGTTACTTGTTTCATCTTGACGATAAAAATTTAAATATTTCGTCCTTGTAACATAAACCAGTTATTGTTTACTGAATATGCTTAATACAATCCTTATTATCCTTTCTTAAACTCGTTTTAACTGTCCTATTCTTCAAGAATAATCTCCACAACTTATTTATAGATAAAATACTGATTCTGCGCTGTGGACAAAGAAAAACAAAGATTGGTTGCTAAGGTTAGTAAAATGTCTGTAAAGATAGTGGAAAAAATATTGCTATTACCAACTTTGGTTTGGATTTATACTCCAATTATTGCTGGCATTCTTATAGCAATGGTTCATTTTGTTCCCATTGCTTTTACTTCTTGGTGGCTTTTCTCATTTTTAGGACACCCAAATTGGGTACTAGGTGCAATAGTTTTTAGATCAGAAACTGCTCTTGTCATATTGATAGTAATCGAATTTATGTTGTTTTTCATTGGTTTGGTGCTATTTTTCTGGGGATTAATTTATTTGGCAAATGTTAAATTTAAAAAGCAAGGCTTGGCAATTGGTGGTCCCTATAAGTTCATTAGACATCCACAACATCTGGGGTTAATCTTAATCACTTTGGTCATATCTCTCTATATTCCATGGTCTATTGACCGTTACATAAGAATTGGAGAAATTTTATCATGGTCTCTGTTTGCGTTATTCTTAATTATTTCTTCTGAGCTAGAAGAAAGAAAGCTACTGAAGGAATATGGGGACAAGTATCTTGATTATAGGAATAATACAGGGATGTTCTTCCCAAGAATATTTGAAAAAATTTTTAGAAAGAAAAAGGAAGCACACGAGATAAAATATTGGAAAAGATTTATTTTAATCGCCGTATCCTATTTGTGTTTCCTTGCATTGATACGACTGCTTGTTTATCTATTGGGTCTTCCTGAACTTCCTCTAATAGGTTGGTGGTATGATTATCTGAACTCAGCGTTTTGGTATATTAATCTAATAGTTCTAGGGTTGACTATTCTTTATTTCGTAGTAAGGCTGATTAGAGTAAGAATATTCCCAACTGAAGCAAAATCAATAGAAGAGAAATCTGTCAAAGAGAAACCCATAGAAGAAAAACCCGCTTGATGTGGTAAATCAATCATCGATTAAAGTAACAAAATAACCATTTCGACTTATTTCTAAAATATCCCTAAACTGATAAAACTTTTGTCGCTAATAGTAAACTTAAAAAGCAATCTATTTTCCTTACTTTTGCCTAGTAAGGTCAGAGATACATCTGGATGCGTTCCAGATGGTCGGGAAA
>BPTM01000078.1 GCA_023705945.1 Candidatus Heimdallarchaeota archaeon | reverse complement strand
CCCTACACGACGCTCTTCCGATCTATCTCAAACTATTATCGACAAACTGCTTGTAAGAGCTATTAATATTGTATCAGTGATAGCTCAAAAAGAAGAGCTCGCATTTGTGGTAGATGGTGGAGGCGGAGGATCGACATCTACAGTTAACTACATTGTACGTAATCCTTTTGGTCCAACAGGTGGATGGGGAATAGTAGAAACTATATGGAACTGCGGTAATTTAGCAATGGTTGCAATAGGGGCTTTACTTACCTTCTCATCGTGCTGGATTGTGGTAAAAGTGAAATCAGTAATAAGCGCAGCAAGTTTAAGTTTCTTTAGTGCTTGTGCTAATTTCTTTGCTGTACTATTTAATCATATGAGCAGTGTTGCAATGATAGGTGGTGCGTTCCTTGCCTTTTTACCTGAAATAGTTATTTTTATCTGTACTAAACTGATTCCTGCCATAGCTTGGTATCTTGCAGCAGCAGCAATTGCAGATGTGACTGCTCAAGCAGCAGCAGTGGCAGCAACAGCTGGAACTGCTCTAGCCCTTAAAGTATTGCAAATTATTTCAATAGTTTTAACAGTTGTATGGTGGATAATAGGATCTATTTCTGACATTACTGATATTGACGATATATGCAATATGCCAGCTTGGATGTTTGGCGGATAAAATTAAACAATACAAAAAACATTTAATAATTAAGTATGGAGATGGATTTGAAATGAAAAGAACTAGTTCATCTCCAAAGTTTTTTTCTCAAGATAAAGAAGATTTACAAATTTGGAATTTTTCCCGAAAAAAAACATTAAAGAGTTTAATACTGATAATACTCCTTCTGTTCATCTTAGCAACTATTTTTCTAGTTTGGGGATTAGCAATTACTTCAAGATATAGAGAGTATTGGTACTCTATTTTTAATCTCAAAAGCTTTATGATGATTATTGTTGCAGGAGGATGGATTAGTTTTACGTCAAGTGCTATAGCGTTTTTAATAAAACCAAAAAAACGAGAAAGACGTTTTATTATGGGCATGAATGGGTTCATAGCGATTATTGGAACAATTATAACAACAATAGCCTATGTTTTAATAATAATTTTTGTTTGGATTCCTTCCTTATCTATTTCAGATCAATTGATACCATCCCTAAAATATGGAATCCCAATTATCATACCAGTAATAGTCTGGCCTTCTGTTTTTATCATTTGGTTCTCTTATATTCTCTTAACAACATATACTAATATAATAATTGACCAGAATATAAAGGAAATATTAATTTACGGTTGTACTGCGAAAGGAGATAGATTCAATTATACTTTTCCTCTCTCACCAGAATATCAGTTAACAATTATGAAATATAATGTAAAAAACCTATCAAAAAAATACCAGCGGTGGGGAATATTTCTAGAAACTGAAACGCAGTTAGTAAGACTCTACTCCGGATACGAAAAAGGAGTTAAACAATTTCTTGAAGAACTAGTAGCAATAACAAATTGGATAACAGTTACAAAGACGGATGAAGAACCACCAAGTATATTAGAAATTAACTCTCCTAAAGGTCTTTCATAGAATGTCACAATCAACTTATTCAAATCATTTCAATAAATAACCAAAATATATCTATGTCATCATCAAAATGTGAAATGAATGTTAATAATCTCTACTAAAACTATCACATTTAGAATAATATTAAAATGAGGAAAACAGTAAGTAATATTTTTAAGAAAAAATAGCACTATTCATTCATGAATAAAAAAATCTTCTTAAAATCTGTATTTATATTATTTCTTTCATTTGGTTTATTACCAATAAACATAGAAGCAATAGTTCCCGAAGATGATTTTGATTACTCTCTAGAACACCTCATAGGCGTAAAAGTAGCTGTGTATAATAGTTCTGGTGCTTGGCAAACATCAATTATATGCATTCAAAATATGCTTGAATGGGCTGGTTGCATCTCTGTTAATGTATCAGGACAAGATATAATTGATGGATGTTTAGATGAGTTTGATATCCTACTTTGGCCAGGGGGTGACTATGTAGCTTACTGGGGAGAGATGGGAATAGAGGGTAAAGTTGCTGTTCAAGAATTTATTTCCAATGGAGGAAGTTATCTAGGTATCTGTGCAGGAGCATATTATGCTTGCGATTATATGGTCTGGATGGATGATGGTAGTTTTCCTCCTCCAGATTACAAAGTAGAAGGCGACGAACTAAATCTAGATTTGTTCGAAGGAGTAGCATGGGGACCTATTTTTGAATTAGCTGAAAGACCAACTCCAGGTTATGCAATGGTTCAGGTTAATTTAAACCGTAATCATGCGATTACAAAAGATTTGCCAGAAACAATGCAGATTCTTTACTATGGTGGGCCGTATATGGTACCTTATGAAGCTACAGATTCTAATATCACTATATTAGGAACATACGATCTTACAGGACAAAATGCTATAGTATCTACAACATATGGTAAAGGAAGAGTATTTCTTATAAGCCCTCATGGAGAACTAGAAGAGGACAGTAATAGAGATGGATTTGAACCCTATCCAGATATATATGACGAAGGATCAGATTGGCCTTTGTACTATAAAGCAATTGAGTGGTTAGCATTTAAAACATTAGAAGATGTTACTGGGACACCATTTCCATTCGTTCCATTAAGCATAGTGAGTGCTGTTATGGCTCTATTATTATGGAAAAAGAAAGAGAAGTGAATTATCAGAGAAAAATGAAAGGTATACATTAATTGATATTATCATCCTTTTGTCTTTCTTTCTTATATCAATTTTTTCTATAAGAAAACAGCATATCTTTCTAGGTCTGATACAACTTAGGTTACTAGAAACCTAAAGCTATTAGACCGATTGAATAGAGCACACCCAACACTCCACAAGTTAATGTTAAAGGTAACATCTTTTTTACATATTTGAGAAAGGATATTCTATGTCCTTCCCTATTTAGTATCTCTAGTGACATTAGAATAGTAATTGATCCAAGAGGTGTCAATGCTCCCCCAATATTCCCAGAAAGAACAAAACCGATCCACAAACCTACTCCTGTTGCCACACCTAATTCTAAAGCCTGATAGATATAAGAGAAAATAAGTGCTGCTGAAAAACTGTTCAAAAACCCTGCTATTAATAATCCTGATGCACCGATTATTACTGCGACTAAAATTAACCCTCCTGTTGTTGGGTCTGTACCTAATATTTCTGTAAGTATGTCAGTTAATGGTAGTAAAGCTCCTGCAGCTGTTAGAATTCCCATTAGAATAAAAAGAGCGATTGCGAAAATAATCATCTCCCATTCAACTCCTTCTCTAAGATAACGTTTCAAATCTGTTTTGAAAAGAAAAAGACCGAAAAATACAGATATTAAAGCTGTTAAAGCGACATCTAGAGGATTACCTGGAATACTTGTAAGTATAAATCCTACAAAAAGAAATCCAAGTAGAATAATTGATTTCCAGATGTTTTTTCTATCAGTAATCCCTGACCAAGGATTAATTCTTCCTATCTGATCTCTTTTCTCTTCTGTGACTTTGATTTGTAGTTGCTTTCTATACATAAGGAAGAAAAATGCTGTAGCAATCGCAAAGAAAAGAATTGCAATAGGAAACATATATGCTGTAAATGTGATGAAAGTTATATTTGTCTCAGGATACAAGTTAAAAAAGATAATATTAGGTATCGAAGAAACAGGAGTAGGTAATCCTCCAATAATAGTGTTTATACCTACGAATAATACATAAGGTTCTGGATTAAGTTCTAGTTGTTTGCATGTAACAACTGTCAAAGACCCTAGAAGAATGATAGCACTTAGATTGTCAAAAAACATTGAAACAAAAAATGTTAGTCCTCCTAAAGCTACTATTAGTTTTTTTGGATCACCTTTGGTTAATTTAACAATATATAGTGATACAAAGTCAAAGAAACCCGCACCTTTGGTAATAGCAACTATTATACCTATAGAAAATATGATAAGTATAGCTTCTATATTCACTGTTTGTGCTAAAGCTTCTAGAAAATGATGAGGTACTTCATCAAATCCTAAGTTTTCGACAAAACCTTTCTCCCAATCCATAAGTGTTAGATACAATAATGAAACTGCTAATGCTCCAGCAGCAGTGACTTTTGTAGAATCAATCCCCTCTTTTGTTAGTAATATAATTGTAATTAGAACAATTATTACAATAAGTATTATTCCTATCCACTGGAAATCTCCTAACAGATTTATTGGTTCTGACAATTATTCACCTTTGTAAATTCATCTTTTTTCAGAATTGAGTTCAATCCTGAAACGTTTTTGAAGAAAAGAAATTAGCTCTATTTTTACTTCTTATTTAAAAACATGATACAGTATATCTCATTCTTCTCGTTTCTATTCGTCCATTACTTTTTTGTCTTTATAACTTCTCCTTTTTGTTTAATTCTTATGGCATCTCTTCTTTTTCCTTTTTTATCATAGGGGTGTTATTTTCTTTTTTACAATTAAAATTGGAAAAGTTATTTCCGGATCTTCTAGAAACTCAATAAAGAATCCTGCAAGACTTGAATGTTTTGATGGCATATAAATCATTAAGAATCCATGATCTTTGCCACATACTGTTAGTTGATTTTTTATGTCAACTATTTTATCAGTTGTTATAAGATTAAATTCTTTTAATCTATTAACTTCCTTGAATATTTCTGAATTAGCTTGTACAAACCTCTTTAGTAATTTTATATTTTTGTCAACAAATTGCTCAAATTCATCATCAGTTTTTTCTTCGTGAAAATTACGAGAAATGTTAATTAACCCCTTTATCTCTGTATTCTTTAAGCTAAATCTCAAGGCAGTTTCACTCATTTTACTTAGTTGAGTGCTATTGCCAAGAAAAAGGCAAATGTTTTTCCATAACATATTTAAATTTACTTTCTCACTTTCAACGACTAAAAGAGGAATATCCTTGACTTCTTCTAAAAGATACTCAAAAATATCTCCTATTACTACAACTTTTGCTTCTATTTTTTCTAGATCTTCCTTTTTCATCTCTACTTCTTTCATACCTATGAATGAAGAAGGAATAATGATTAGATCATATATTGTGTTCTTAAAGGCATCATCCAGAGTTTTTTTTAGCATTTCAGCATTTTTTACTACTGGATCTTTAATCTCGAAAGATTCACTTTTTAGATGTTCATGTGTGAAGGTTAAAGAATCTTCATAACTATCTAGTTTCAAATCGGTTGCGGCTCTAAATTTTTCTGAAAAGAAACAGATGATATCTATTTTAGTGTTGAAATGTTTGTTTAACTCTCCTGCTATTAGTACTACGGTTCTAGCTTTTGCTGTACCATCAATAATGATCAAAGCTTTCTCTATTGGTGGTTGCTCAATTTTAACAGAAGGTAAGAGCTCAGATATTTTTTTAAAAGTATCTTCTAAAATGATCTTCTGTTTATTAGGATCCATAATGCTCATTACACTTCACTAAAAGGCTGACCTAAAAAAGCTTTAGATATGAATATCAAAGCATTGCTCTTTGAAGGTTTGTAGCGTTGAATTTTGAGGATTAGCTATATTTTCAAAAAAAACTAATTTGGATATTAAAAGCATTCAAACTTATACTAATTTCTTACAGGATCAGCTTAACAAACAGTTAGCTCATTAAGGATAGAATGTGTTTTAACTGATATTTCTATTAAATACTATTTAAAGATGAAACAGAGAATCTCGAAATCATGGATTATTGGAATTCGTATCTGAATGAAAAAAATGGAGAAAAGAGAGTTTATTTTTTCAGTTTTAGGTTCTTTCTTTTCTTCTTAATTATCTGTATTATAAGAAACATTGGAACTACCAATGCAATAGAGATATTCTTTCCTATAAACTCACTGATTACAGGTGGTACTGCAGGAGTATCTAGTGGGTATTCATCGTACCTTGCACCATCAACACTATCTATGAAATAAGCACTACCTATATCATCTTCTGACCAATAATTGCCTTCTTGACCAAATGCATCGTACCAGGTGTTTTGATGCATATCTCCACCATCAAAGGCTTGAGAGAGTAGATAAGAAATAACTTGTGCTAGATTATTGTCGTAGAAGTTATTATGATGGATTACGTTTCCTTCTCCATAACGATATAGATATATTCCATACTCATTGTTCTCTCGTAAGTTGTTGTAAGTAATGAGATTGTTGGTGGAAAATGATGAGTATATGCCATTTAGTGTATTGTAGTTTATTTCATTTTCTGTAATTTTACAATTAGAGGTTCGTGAAAGGTATATTCCATAGTAATTGTTGCTAAAATCATTGTCAATGATAGTTAAGTCATCACAGTAAAGAAGATATAAACCAATGTTTGCATTGTCGATGTTCAAACTGCTAACTGTAGTATCTGTACAATCAACAAGAATAAGCTGTCCGTATACAGTTCCTGTGATAGTGGAAAATGACAGACTTGTGATATATCCCAATGGTTTCCCATTTACATAATTATTTTCAACAATATATGTAAGACATGCTTCCTTATTATCTTCATACATGAAAATACCTGAGTTTTGAAATATGTTGTTGGTTAAGGTGATGTTTGCTGATCTATATATATTAAAACCATAAAAAGCGTTTGAAATCTTGTTCATATGGGCCGTTGTGTTGTACGAGCTAGTAATAAATGCTCCACAATGGATATCATTAAACTCATTCTGGATTATGGTTGTGCTAAGAGAACTGGAAAGATAGAGACCATAATTATCTGAATTCATGAATGTGTTATTTGCTATGGTAGTATTATAGCAAAATACAACATGGATACCCAATCCAATATCTTCAATTGTATGATTTGCTATTGTGGTGTTATGGCAATTAATCAACATAAACTGTTTATAAGAAGATGCAAAGAGTATTGAATTATTGAGGTTTTTAATGTAACCGAAAATTTCCCCGTTTACAATATTATTCTCAACTGTGTATGATAAATAATCTTCAATACTTCCATCGAAGATGCCTATTCCATCATTAGTACAAATGTTATCTGAAATTTCTGATCCCTCACTATGATGAATTGATAAGCCAAGATATTCGTTATTACTACAGATGTTATCGGTAACTGTACCTCCAGAAACTCCGCTAATGTTGTTTATCAGTATCCCAATCTTACCATTATCATTACAGGTGTTCCCACCTATATAAGGAGGAAGGGAGTTTTCTATCCAGATTCCATATTCTAGGTTTCCATTACAGATATTATCTTGAATAGATCCATAATTACCACCCTTCACATGAATTCCTATAGAATTGTTGTAGCAGCTATTGTTAACTATAAGGCTACTATAACAGTCAAGTCCATTTATACCAATGTAATTACCTATACAAAGATTATCTTGAACTGTATTTGTTCCCACTAATAAAATACCATTTTCATTGTAGAAGAATTTGTTAGATATATACTCACTTCCACCTGTAGAACCATATATTCCATATTTATTATTAGTAAAGGTGTTATTAATGAATGATAATGTATTAGATTCATATACATATATCCCTGATCTTCCATAATTATCGCAAGTATTATTTTCAAATAATGAGAATGGTGAATATCGCATAAGTATTCCATCATCAAATTCAGCTGCTGGTCCATGACCTATGCATGTGTTGTTGATAACATTAGACGAAGGAGAATCTTGTAGTTTTATTCCATGACGAGTACCAGTACAATTGTTACCATATATATCAACGCTAGTAGAACTATCAACATCAATTCCGGTAAAAGATAAATGACAAGTATTGTCGATTATCTGTGTATTGTTTGCATCAATTAAGACGATGCTGGCTCCGTTATGTGCTCTACAGGTATTATTGATGATTTTAGCTGTTCCGTCAAATACATTGTCTAGTTTTATTCCAATTGAGAGTGTAAATATGTAACAGTTACGAATTTCAAAATAAACAGAAGTATCCTTTACTAATATACCAGTTTCACCGAATACGGTATATGTAATATTGTAATTCTCAATAATGTAGGGGGTACCAGGTAGACCATCACCTGGAAAACCATAGTCACTAAAGTTGCCATTGTTAATAATCTTTATTGGATCATGTATTGTATAATCCAGACTTATTAAAGCGTCGTTCTTATTGTGGTTTGCTGAATGTACGTTAGAAATATTGAAAACAAAGATAAGTATAGTTGTTAAAAGAAATATCTCAACTAAAGTTGTTATTTTCGATGCTTTTATTTTTCTTTTTAGAATCATTTTTGTGCACCAAAATAATATTTGTAGTTGTACTTTTAAATACTTTTTGTGAAGTTTATATAGAAATTCGAAGTTAGAGACTGCAAAAAGAAACAAATATGAGTGAAAGATAGTCTATTTTATTTCTACAATTTATGCAAAATTTTATTCCTTCTTGACGTTCTATCCTTGCATTAAGACCTTCTCTTTGGTTCTTCCAAACTATTTGAAAGAGCCTTCTTAATCTACTGTTAGAATCTACAACAATGCAGAACAAAGAAGAAAGGATTTTACTGTTAATTTCGAGATATATTTTCATTATATTATAACTAGTTCTATCCTCTAATATCAGGAGATTTTGTTAACTATTCTCATATAATCTAGTTCACTATTTAATTCACCTCTTTATTAAGCGGTGAGCGGATGATGAGTGAGAAAAAATATTTTACTAAAATAATCCTATTTGTATCAATAGCCCTTTTGGTTACTTTCCCGACAAATTTTACTTTTGGATTCTCTTTTGGCGGTGAAACTTCAACTTTTTTAGGCAATGTAAGGGATCAAAATGGGAATTTATTGAAAAATGCAAAAATTGAACTCTTAGAAAATAATGTGGTAGTTAAAACCGTATATACCCCGACTAGTGGTATCTATTTCATTATTTATGAGACTAGTACATATCGTTCCTATAAACTACGGGCTACATATTCTGGTATGATAAAAACAAAAACTGTTTCGAATATTCCAGGACTCTATGTGAATGATTTCGTTTTTACCATAACTCCTCCAGAAACAAAATTCTACGGTTATGTAATAGATAACTCAGGTACAAAATTAGCCGGAGTTAGTGTGGAAATCTACAATGATGTAACTAATGTACTTTTAACTCAAGATACC
>BPTM01000077.1 GCA_023705945.1 Candidatus Heimdallarchaeota archaeon | reverse complement strand
CTGGTGGAAGTGATCGTGATGGTTTTCCCCATCGATCAAACATTCAAGGAGCTGGAAGAAGAAAGTATCTCTTGAGTGGTGGAATTGGTTACAAAGTTCATAGAAAGGGACGAAGAATAAGGAAATCTGTACGTGGTAACATACTTTCAGAAATGTCTTATCAAATCAATATGAAAATATCAAAGAATGGAAACAAACCTCTCAATGAGCTAATTGAAGGTAGCGGTTCCGAATAACTCTTTTTTTAAATAATTCAAAAATTAAAAGAAGAATGATTTAATCTTTCTTCTTTTCAGTTTTAGTTTTCTTCTTGGTGGGCTTTGCTTTTTTTCCTTTTTTCGGTATATCAATTTTTTCTTCTTCCAAGAAAAATATGTAGAAAATTGAAGCGATTATTACTACAATCAGCACACCAAAAATAGTCCATTGCATTCCAGATGTAAAGTTCGATGGTAAACCTCCACCTCTTGGACGGACGGATGTAACCAACCATGTAATTAGAATTGAGATTGTTGCACTTGCAATAAAGGTTCCCCATGAAGGGAGATTTGCTCTCATTTCACTCAAAGTTGCTAATGAAATCAACAGGAAGAAGTAAAATAGCGATAATAGAAGCATTTCTGCTATAACTAAACCCCAGCTATAATGTCTCACATCTTGATCGATAAAATACCATATCCTCAAGAAACCCGCTGTTTCATAGTTGAGAGAAGCAAATATAATGGCTACAATCAAGGTCCCTATTACTATAATTGAACTAATAAGAAGTGTTCTATTTTTATCATTTTTCCAAAGTGTTTGATATATGCTCATCTTCTGTGTATCTCCTTGTTCTTTTTCCAGTTCAAATATTTGAGTGGATTATTAGTAACCAGAGAGTTTTATCTCAATGCGTTTATTAATTTTTAGCTTTGCGATTTAATGCACTGTCAAAATTTAACTATTTAATGTTTTTCATTTCTTTTAATTCCTCTTCATAGAGAGAAAGTTTTTGAAGAAACAGCAATCTCTTATTTTTAGAGGAAAATGCATGAAAGACCCAGAAACATTCACATCTGATTCGGTTTTATCTTGTGAAAATTACGTTTCTGGGGATAATCTAAGAAATCTAAAACTTTTCACTAAAATTGTTAAGCCATTAAGAATAAATCTCTTCTCCGTTGATGATTTTAACCTTGATAATGTGAGCGAACTGATTTCTACAGAAGAAGCAAGGGAATATTCTGTCACATCTCTAGTCGAAATGTGTAATAAAACTGTAGGAAAGAAATTTGATTTAATAGATTTTAAACAAACAATATGTGATGCCATAATTTCTGTAAAATTCGATACACGCATTTTAATCTCTAGAAAGACTCTTGAGGAAGATTCCATAGAAAATCTGAAACGCAAATTGTTTGAATTAAGAGACAAATATGAAATTATAGCTGTAAAATCCGATGATATTAAAGTTCTCAAATGGGCTGCACATGATAGAAGAGTAGATTACATATCTGTTGATCTTATGTCTAACCACTTACCAATCGATAATGCCCTATGTTCTTTGATGAAGCAACACAATAAATGTTTTGAACTAATATTGTCTCCGCTTCTTTTAAGTGATAACAAAGGAGTAAGTGCTGCAATTAGGTTTGGGAAGAAAATTTTCAAGCTAATTAGTTCAACCAACATACAATTCATTCTCACTATGAAACCTGAAACCTGTTACCAGTTGAGAAATGGAATTCAGATTAGATATCTAGCACAATTATTAGATATTCCCTTCAACAAAAGTAAAATGAGTGTTTTCGATACTCAACTGCTAATTGCTTTGAAAAATACAATGAAACTAGATAAATCAAATCTTGTCGCTGGTATTAAGGAGGCTAGCTGAAATGGTTGTAATCACTCGAGATAGATATGTTGTTTTCCAGGTTCTAGCAAGTGAAGATTTACCGCCTCTTTCATCGATAAAATCCAAAATATGGGAGGAATACCAAAGAATATTTGGTATAAATGGAACAACAGGAGCAGGATTGTTTTTTGATAATTATGGGGAAGAAGAGGGAATGGGTATACTTCGCTGTACCCATAAAGCATTGTCAAACCTAATGGTAATACTATCTAGAATTACAGATATCTGCGATAAAGACGTAATTTTGATTCCCTTATATACAACAGGACTTGTAAACAAAGCAAAAAGCTATCTAAAAGCATTAGAGAAGTAAATTATCAAAGATAATTATAAGAAGGAAACAGAAATGGAAGATCAAGACGCACCATTCGAGTTTAAAGAATTGAATAGACCCTCTTGGGATGATTATTTTATTCAAATTGCGGAAATTGTGAAAACAAGAGCAACTTGTATCAGAAGACAAGTTGGAGCTGTTCTTGTAAACGATAACAAACAAATTATTTCAACTGGTTATAATGGAGTACCAAGAGGAGTAAAACACTGCACAGTCAAAACCTGTACAAAATTATACGAAAAATCTGGAGAAAAGAACGAGATTTGTCCTGCTGTTCACGCTGAACTTAATGCTATTTTACAAGCTGCAAGTGCTGGAATAAGCCCCGAGGGTACAACATTGTATTCCACAACTCGACCATGTAGTGGTTGCACAATGGCTATTATCAATGTAGGAATAAAACGGGTGGTTTATGTGGAAGACTATACTGATCCAATACTTCGGTCCGGGTGGCTAGATATACCCGAGGTTAGTTTTGAAAAACATGAAAGATAATGTGTCATGAATGTGGGGAGAGACCCTGGTTTCATCCACTTTATATGTGAAATGAAACAGTATCTGAATTTATTCTGATGTATTGCATTTTATTCTGAGAATCTACTAGTACTCTTAAAGCTTTGATAATTTCTTCTGGATAATAAGAATCTTTGTTTGAATGATTGATAATTTTCAACTTGTTTTGATTTATAAATATTGAAGAATCTCCATGAGAGAAGTCGATTTGAAAAAGAC
The DNA here is from genome assembly GCA_023705945.1 of Candidatus Heimdallarchaeota archaeon. Lineage (GTDB taxonomy): Archaea > Asgardarchaeota > Heimdallarchaeia > Heimdallarchaeales > Heimdallarchaeaceae > UBA460. The sequence goes on along the minus strand of BPTM01000077.1, from coordinate 6,102 downwards.
TGGTTTCAGCTGCTTCATTTTCTGTTTCTTTTGATATCTCTCCTTTGATAACTTCATCTTTTTGCAAATCAAGTACAAGACTTGGAGTTAAAGTTATGTATCTCTTCACCTGATGAAGTTTAGTTGGCTTTTCAGACAATTCGATGGTTTTCAAGACATTCATATCTGAATCAAGAATGTGAATTGTAGAATTATCTCCAATGCTGATTAACCTATTATCATAGTAGAAAATGCCTTGAATGGATTTTTCGTATATTTTTTTTGTATTTAGTTGTTTAAGACTATTAATGTCTAAAACGGTGATTTCACCATCTCTGGAAGCAACCATAACTTTCCTAGGCATAATGCATAGGCTAGAAATTGGTACAATACTGTCCTTCTTCTTTACTAACTTTAATGATTCATCATAGAGATGTATCTCTCCAGTTTCTAATCCAACTAGCACTTTATTAGACGGTAATAATGTAAGCGAAAGCGGTCTATGTTCTACCTTGCTTTGTATAATCAAGAGTTTAGTATCAAAATCACTTTTTCTTAGATTGAAATCCATTGAACTTGAATATATAATGTTGTTCTTAATTTGTACCCCTGTTATGTTATTGCCATGGGGAAAAAATATTTTACTATTCTTTAGCTTCTGTTTGTCCCATATAGAAATCATACCTGCTACATGACCCAATATGATACTATCCTCTGTAGCTTTGCAGATAGTTACGGGAATACCATTTAGTCTAGCGAACTGATGCAGAATGTACCTAGATTCTCTTCCTTGAAATTCAGTTATATCTTTTGATGCCTTTTTAATAGCTCTTATTATTGCTGAAGGTTTGATTGATAAATATTTTACAAACCCTAAATCCTCTACTCTATATATTGAAATTAGACCATCGTGATGCGCTGTGACTATGATGTCATCTGCGATGAAGAATCTTTCCAAATCAGGAATTCTAATTTTATCAACTTCGAATAGTTTATTTTCTTTTAGTTCCCATTTTTTGAGAAACTGATCTCTCCCCGCACTTATGATGTAACTCCTCCAAGGCTTTGCTCCAATAATGGTTGATGAATGTGCTCTCTTTGATTGTAGTAATTCTAACGTTTTAAGTGACCATACCTTGAATTCTAAATCCTGTGACGTAGTGACGAAATAATCAGTGTCAGAAATTCTTTGAATATCAGTAATTGAAGTGTTGTGAGCGTAAATACAAGCAATTTCTTTTTCTAACTTCTCATCCCAAATACAGATTCTCCCTTCTCCACCACCAGTGAAGATTCTATCATCTATTCTTTGAATCACTGTGACACCCTTAAGGTGTCCTGGTTGATGATAAATTATCTCAGTCACATTAGAATTTGTTCCACTCACAAATATTGTGAATCTTAAATGCTAATTAAGATTTACATTATCGTAAAAATATAGTGGCTCATTTAGTCGTGAGAACATCATTATTCAGTCTGGGACGGTTAAATCACAGCCACGAATACAAATTATCTTGCTTTCTTTTATCTATTTCTCTATGAGAGTTTGAAAAATAAAAGAATTACATTGGAACGAGTCCAATTGTAACTTTGAAACCATCAAATTCCCATTCTTTGATGTGACCATCTTTAGGCATAATTATATTGAGTTCTGAACTTAAGGTTTCTTCCTTTATGTGTTCTGTAAACCTTTCAAGAGCTTTCGAGCCAAATTCATCAGTTTTTATAGTTAATAGTATTTTTTGTGTATACTCTAAATCCAGTTCTTTTCTCATTGTTTGAACTCTTCTTATAATGTCTCTCACATAGCCTTCTTGTTTAAGTTCTTCAGTTATGGTTGAATTGAAAAGCAATAGATAGCCTTCAGCTTCCTCACCAGCAAAACCTTCTTGTACGTCTATTCTGTATTCTAAGTCTTCGGGGGTTAGTTCAAACTCATCTTTCTCTAATTTAAGAGGAATATTTTCTCCTGAAATGAGTTTCTTTACAAATTCATTAGCTTCTTGTGGTTTAAGGTTTTCTAGTTTTACTCGTATGTCATTAACTGCAGATTTTACCTTTGGAGCTAAGATTTTGAAATTAGGCCTGATAACATAGCTAACCAATTCATCTGAGCTCGCTTGAAGAACTACTTTTTTTACATTGAGTTCATCTTTGAACAAATCTTCATACTTCAAGATCAGTTCCTCCTTACCCAGTGGTGTTATAACTATTAGTTCAGAAAGAGGTTGTCTTAATTTTATATTAGCTGAAGATCGTATACTTCGCCCTGTAGTAACTAAACCTATTACCTTGTTCATTTCTTCGGAAAGTTGTGAATCAACTTGTTTTTTGTTAAATTTTGGAAATAAGCACATGTGCACACTTATTGGTGCTTCCTTATCTAAGGATTTGACAAGATTCTTATACAACGTCTCTGTTAAGAATGGTAAGAATGGTGCTAGTAATTTTGTTAAAGTTTTGAGCACTTCATAAGTTGTGATATAGGCTGACTTTTTGTCTTGATCTAAATCAGTTTTCCAGAACCTTCTTCTTGATTGGCGAAGATACCAGTTGCTAAATTTATCTAGAACAAATTTCTCAAATGCTTGCACAGATTGATGTACTATTAAATCTTCCATATTTTCCTCTACAGATTTTATTAAGTAATTCAACTCACTTATCATCCATCGATCAAGCTCTGGTCTTTCCTTTAATGGAACTGAAAAGGCAGTTAAATCAAACTGATCAACATTTGCATTAGAAACAAAGAAACTATAACTATTCCAAAGCGTTAGTATTAATTTCTTCATAGAATCGCTTATGTGACTTGGAACTAATCTAACACTTGACCACGTAGGATTTGAAAATAGATACCATCTAACAGCATCAGCACCAAATTGGTCTATAATATCATGAGAAAAGATGACATTGCCTTTACTTTTACTCATTTTTCTACCATTACCATCCAAAGTAAATCCCATAGTTAAACAGCTCAAGAAAGCTGGTTTATCAAATAGAACAGTGCTTATTGCTAATAGTGTATAAAACCACCCTCTAGTTTGATCTATAGCTTCAGTGATGAAGTCAAATGGAAAGTGCTTTTCAAATAGTTCTTTGTTCTCAAATGGATAATGATATTGTGCAAAAGGCGCGCTCCCAGATTCATACCAAGCATCTATTACATATGGAACTCTTGTAGCTACTTCCTTGCATTCTGGACATTCGAAAGTTATTTCATCTACCCATGGACGATGTAAACTGAAGCCTTCAGGTAACGGTTTCCCAGAAAAATCTTCAAGTTCCTTTCGACTTCCTAATATTGTATGATGATTATTCAGACATGTCCATATTGGCAAAGGTGCTCCCCAAAACCGATTGCGGGATAATGCCCAATCTCTTGCTTCTCGTATGAAATTCCCAAATCTACCTTCTTTTAAATGAGCAGGTTGCCAATGTATTTGTTCGTTATTTGCAACTAATTTTTCTCTCATTTCAGACATTTTAATGTACCATGTTTCAGTGGAATAATATAGCAATGGTCCATCACAGCGATAGCAAAACGGATAAGCATGTTTGTAAATTCCCTGCTTTAAGAGTAACCCTCTATCTTTTAGATTCTTTATGATTTTTGGATCAGCTTTTTTGACGAATAATCCTGCAAAATCAGTTATTTCATCTGAGAAAGTACCATCCTCTAGAACAGGATTCATCAAGGGTAGTCCATATTTCTTTCCTGTTATTGAATCATCCTCTCCAAAAGCCGGTGCAGAATGAACTATGCCGGTACCATCTTCTGTTGTAACATAGTCCGCTAGAGTTACAAAAAATGCTTCTTCTTCTGGTACAATGAAAGGAAATAGTTGTTTGTACTTTTTTCTTTCTAAGTCTTTTCCTTTAAATTTCTTAAGGACTTTGTAGTCTTCGAACAAATTTTTAGCATTTGTTTTAGCAAGTATGAATTTTTCTCCTTCATGTTCTATTTGAACGTAATCTATATCTGGGTGTACTGTCAAACAGATATTTGATATCAAAGTCCAAGGCGTAGTGGTCCACGCAAGATAATATGTGTCATCGAAATCAAGTGACTTAAATTTGATGAATATTGAAGGATCCGTTGTTTCCTTCATACCTTGTCCTACTTCATGAGAAGATAGTGGAGTGCCACATCTGGGACAATAAGGGACAACTTTGTAACCAAGATACATCAAACCTTTGTTATATATCTCTTTTAGTGACCACCAGACACTCTCTATGTAGTTCTCATCCATGGTGATATATGGATTATCTAAATCTAACCAGAATCCTATTCTTATTGACATATCGTGCCATTCTTTAACATATTTGAAGACAGATTTCCTACAAGCTTCATTGAAGTTTCTCATTCCATACTCTTCAATGTCAGATTTAGCTGCAAAACCTAGTTCCTTCTCAACCTGTAATTCGACGGGAAGACCATGACAATCCCAACCTGCAATGTATGGTTGAATATCAAAATCGTGCATGAGTTTGTATCTTAAAAATACATCTTTGGTTGCTCTTGTAAGAGCATGTCCTGCATGAGGTAAACCATTTGCAGTTGGTGGTCCTTCTAGCCACCTGTATAACTTCTTACCTTTTTTACTTTCTCTCACTTTGTTGAAAACATCACTTTTTTCCCAAAACTCCAGAATTTTCTCTTCCTCTTCAGAAAACGAAGGGGTTGTTTTTACGGTTTCGAAAACTTGTTTCTTCTTATCCATAGTAATCTTCTCCAAAATATTTGTTAGAAACTCTATAAGGCACGCTACGGAGGTTATTCAAAAAATGTTTTGTTTTAGCGAATTTCGCGATCCATCCTAAATCCTCTGTGCCTATATCTCTTCCTCTACCAAGTTTAAAAAGATTCTGTATTTTGATATTGAAGTATTCTAACCTTATTTTATGTGATTATACCTCTTTCTATTAGAAAAGATTTGTAATTAGCTTGTTTAGTAAACGCCCTTAATCTTATTGCTAGTTTTATTATTTTTGAGGAATCTGTAATAAGCAGCTTATCCATATAGATAGCGTTTTTATCAAATCTCAAGAAAAAGGTATTTCTTTTGGAATCAAATCTGTTCTCGAATTCAGAACCTAAATATTCTTTGTCCTCATCTGACAATCTTGAAGATATATATTTGATTATTTTATCAATAGTAGTGGTTTTGGTGAAAGATACTTCAATAAACTTGATAGGGTTGCCGTAACCCCCCTCTAAAATGGATTCAGTAATTATTGCTTGGTCTTGGTTAATTCCTTTTGTAAGATTCAATAAAGCAACCATGTTTTTTTCTGTAACTTCAGTTACATGAACTGAAAAACTAAAAGTGAGTTTGCTAGCTATAATATCCATTTCTCTTCAGTAAACAAAAGAATTATCTTTACAAAAATGAATATTTGCATAGTGAACAAGTATAATTATGTTGAAAAATAAAGAAAAGTGAGGTTAATTTCCTCCTCTTCCATGAGCACGTAGTGAAGGTCTAATCTTCTCTGCACCATATCCCTTGGTACGAAGACCACGAGATTTTTTAGCAGCGCTTGTTAAACCTCTATGAACTCTTCCTCTATGTACTGGATTTTTAATGTAGAAAACATCATCTCCACGATGCTCTTTTAATGAAATCCAGCTTGTTCTGGGATCCTTTGCTATTACTGGATGTTGTGGGTCTAATAGGATAATCTCAAAGAATTTGTGCTTTCCATCCTGACCTACCCAGTAAGAATTTAAGACTTCTAAGTTGCTATATCTTCTGCCTACTCTTTCTTCAGCAATAACTTTGATGCTCTTCTTTGGAGTAATTTTGTTTACACCCATGTTTCGAGATTTTCTTCCTCTGACTGGTCGTTGTTTTCTTCTTCCTCCTCTTCTAACACGAGCTCGAACAACAACATAACCTTGTTTAGCTTTGTAGCCTAAAGCTCTAGCCCTATCCAATCTTGTAGGTCTCTCAACACGCTCAGTAGCCCCCTCTCTTCGCCATTGAATAATCCTTTGGCGCATCAGATCTTTGAATTCAGGAGAATTGCGATTTTTCCAAAACTCTCCGATATACCTATACATACTCTTAGTCATTTTAATCACCTAACGATTCCCGGGTGGACATCTCGTCAGTTAATCTC